>NVTS01000134.1 GCA_002732995.1 Marinosulfonomonas sp.
GGCCCAGCAGGGGTCAAAGCGCTTGGGGCGCCGCCGTTAGGCGGCGCAACCATTATGCAGCCGCCACAATCCGCGACAACAGGATATCAATAATCCCCTGACGCGCATTGTCTTCGCCATCCCCGGCCACAGCGGCAAACTCGCGGGTCAACCGCTCTAACGCTGCTTCATACAGCTGGCGTTCCGAATAGCTCTGCTCGCGCTGATCATCGGTGCGGYGCMAMTCGCGCACCACTTCGGCAATCGCGATCAGATCACCCGAGTTGATCTTTTGCTCGTATTCTTGCGCCCGACGCGACCACATGGCCCGCTTTACCTTAGCCTTGCCCTTCAGGGTTTTATTCGCATGCGCAATAACATCCGGCGAGGACAATGACCGCATTCCCACTTCGATTGCCTTGTTGGTTGGCACCCGCAGGGTCATCTTGTCTTTTTCGAACGCAATTACAAACAGTTCCAGCTTGAACCCTGCAACCTCTTGTTCTTCAACCGATACAACTTTGCCCACACCGTGGGATGGATACACAACAAATTCGTTTGGACGAAAATCCAGCTTCTTCGACTTACTCATTCAGGCCACTTTCTTGCTTGGCGCCGAGAACACCAACCGGCATCCATTAGGCGATAAGAAACCACCCATCAGGCAATCAGCACTGAGGGTGGTGACAGGTTTCGGTATTCATTTCACAGCTGGATATAGCAGAAATTACGCCCTACTAAAAGCGCAGCAATACAAAAGAAGCGTATTTCCGTTGTTTTACAGGCGATAACGGCAGTATTTTACGGATAAACACGCCGAAATCAGGCCCCGAATCCGCAGCAGCGCGAATCGTTATTCGTTGCCTTCTCCGGGTTTCTCCGAGAAGTATTTCTCCAGCTTGCCCTCTTCGCCATCGCGTTTCTCGGCATCGGGCAACTGGTCCCTCTTCTCGATAATCACAGGCCATAGTTCGGAATATTTGCGGTTGAACTCAACCCATTTATCCGTGTCAGGTTCGGTATCGGGCCGGATCGCATCCGCCGGACATTCCGGCTCGCAGACACCACAATCGATACATTCGTCAGGGTGGATAACCAGCATATTTTCACCCTCGTAGAAACAGTCTACGGGGCAGACTTCGACACAGTCGGTGTATTTGCAGGCGATGCATTTGTCGTTAACGATGTAGGTCATATGAGCACTCTAGAATTTCTCTATCCGCGTCTTGCTATTCCTTTGCGAGCCATCAATCAAGGTATGAGCCACGCAAAAGTCGCGCTGTGCGGCGATCTTTCTTGGTCGGGCGCCCTTTGCGCTCTATCTGCGCCGGTTTTGGAATTTTTTCCTCGGGCGGGGTTAAATCCGCATACAGGGTTTGCGCCTCGGGCGCGGGGCCACGGCGTGTGCCAATGACTTCAATCCGGATCACCCTGATGCGGCGCGCTTGCGGGAACGTCAGTGTATCTCCTGCCCCGACCATCACAGACGGTTTGCCAATCCGGTTGCCATTCACCCGTAGATGTCCGCCAGTCACCAGCTTTGCCGCCAATCCGCGGGTTTTGAAAAACCGCGCGTACCAGAGCCATTTATCGACGCGCCCTTTATCAGCTGTTTGCATTTCACCCCAACAAAACAAGTATCAGAATTCACCCGATCTTGGGGGGGATTCTGATTCTATTCAATGTAAAATACGGGTGGGGAACCTCGCCCATAGGCTAGCCTTTGTCCTTTAGCCCCATAAGGGCCGCGGCAAAGGGATTATCTGGGTCAATCTTCGTTTCTTTCTTGGGCGGGCGCGCCTGAAAGGATTTGGCCCCGTCACGCTGCGGGCGCTTACCTTGTGGTTTGCCACGTGGCTTGCCTTGCGGTTTACCTTGCGGTTTGCGATCCCCGCCGCCTTTGCGCACATTCACCCAGGTGAAGGTATAAAACACTTCCTGTTCGGGCGGCTCGTCCGTTTTCTCGTCAGGTTCGGAACTGCTTTCAGCCTCAACGGGTTTCGCCTCTTCACCCAAAGCTTCATCAACCTTGGCTTCTTCAGCCTTCACTTCCTCAACCGGTGCGGGTTTCACCTTCACCCGTTCGCCCTTTTCGCCCTTATACCCCAGCCCCTGCATCAAATCAGCGAACTGTTCCAGCGTCATGCCRGTGATCGACARCATGTCSGSSTTGGCYTCNAAACCSSCNGCGACTGTYTTCGSTGCGCAGCATRTCGGCCAGMCGYTCYAGCATATCRATGCGRATCGMACGYKCMCCYGCRGCGCGRTAGCCRSACATGGWATCMCARCCCKYRGGCGCGTCTTTSKSWGWCGGSAYKGTSACCAGWCCCGGMGGCGGRSYYTCGGGGAATTCMTSCARKYYSYSCRCCAGMGACCAYAGCACCAGACGCARRCGCGTSGSGGCRGGTTTCAKCARYAGCGGCATGAARATKGTRAACTGGCCRAASCGGATRCCRTRTTTRCGCAGRGYSSCGCGKGMRTCYTGRTCCAGATCCTTGACCTCGGCCGCAACAGCGGTGCGTGGCACCACGCCGAAGCCTTCGACCATGCGAAAGGCAAAGCCGCGTGCCATCGGTGTCAGGGTCTCGTCTTTGGACAGCGCCAGCAGCGGTTCAAACAGGGTGGCTACCTTGCGATCTATAAAATGTTGCAAACGGCGCTGCACTTTGGTCATCACGTCCACGCCCGCCTCGTCATCAACGAACGCCACGACTTGCGGTTTCAGCGCATCATCGCCAGCAACCAGTTTGCCAACCGCATTCGTCCCCCACATCAAGCCACCTTGTTCGGTGAAATCCATTTCGGTATCGGGCGCGTTGTAAAACCGGTCCGCCAGCAGATGGAAATGCGGCGCAAGGGCCGCAACGCTGGCGGCGCGAAGCGTCTTGGCCTCGTCCGCGCTTGCAGTTTTGTCCTGCGTAAAGCGGAACCCTTCAAGACGGCCAACGAGTTCTCCCTCAACCGTCACTTCACCTTTGTCGTTTACGTCGGCCACAAGGCCCTCCTTCTGCTTCAACCGGCGCAGCAAAACGGATGTGCGCCGATCAACAAATCTTTGGGTCAGTCGCGCATGCAGCGCGTCCGATAGGCGGTCTTCTACAGCGCGAGTCGCCCCGCGCCAATGGGTTTCGTCATCAACCCAGCCCTTTCGCTGGGCGATATAGGTCCATGTGCGGATAAACGCCAACCGTTTGGAGAGCGCATCAATGTCGCCATCCGGTCGGTCCACCCGCTTGACCTGTCGCGCCAGCCAATCGTCGGGAATACGGTTATACTGTTGTAAATAAACGAAAACCTGCTCCATCAGGGCGSSRKSYWSGSCAKRKYKSAKGSYSYGMARWKCWKSSRYSCGGSWGMYRYCSYAMMKSAKTWKCWYRKCYWSCRKGSSGYCSWRATGGGCGGTGATTTCATCGCGCGATGACAAGGTTTTGAGCGCCATCAAATCGTCAGCCTCGCGCACACGGGTCAACCAATCGTCATCCGTGGGGGATTCGAGCGATGAAATCAGCCGCAAAGTGTTGCCGAATTCCAACTCGGTATTGCGCCATTGCAGCTTCTTGATCGGGGCAAACCGGTGGTTGGTGATCGCGTCCACCACGCCGTCCTCCAGCAACGGGGCCTCGCCTGTCACCCCGAAACTGCCGTGTTGCATATAGCGCCCAGCGCGACCTGCGATCTGGGCCAGCTCGTTTGGCTGCAAATGGCGCATTCGGCGACCATCAAATTTGGAGAGCGCTGAAAACGCGACATGGTTTATGTCAAGGTTCAGCCCCATTCCGATGGCATCGGTGGCCACCAGATAGTCCACTTCGCCGTTTTGATACATTTCAACCTGCGCGTTGCGGGTGCGTGGGCTAAGCGCCCCCATAACCACCGCTGCCCCGCCCTTTTGGCGTCGCAGCAATTCGGCGATGGCATACACATTATCAACCGAAAACCCGACAATAGCGCTGCGCCCGGGCATCCTGCTTATCTTTTTGGAACCTGCATAGACCAGTTCGCTTAACCGGTCGCGCCGCACGAACTGCGCTTTTGGCACCAGCTCGGCAATGGCGCTGCGCATGGTGTCGGCCCCCAGAAACAGCGTTTCCTGCCCGCCGCGCGCGTGCAGCAGGCGGTCGGTGAACACGTGACCCCGTTCAGGGTCCGCGCACAGCTGGATTTCGTCGATTGCCAGAAAATCCGCGCCCAACCCTTCGGGCATCGCCTCGACCGTGCAGACCCAATACTTTGTGCGCGGCGGCACAATGCGTTCCTCGCCGGTGACCAGCGCCACCACGCTTGCGCCGCGCAGGGCGACGATTTTATCGTAAACCTCACGGGCCAGCAGGCGCAACGGCAGGCCGATCACCCCGGTGCGGTGCGCCAGCATCCGTTCAATCGCATAATGGGTTTTGCCGGTGTTGGTCGGCCCCAAAACGGCTGTGATCCGCATATCACTTTGCATAATACTCTGCCGCCCAGCGCCTAAAGCGCCACACCCTCAAGGCGCGATACAGCATCCAGAACGTCCTGATCATTCGGGATCAGCTGCAGAACCCCGCGATAGGTTTCGAGTGCCTTTTTAGGCGCATCCATCGCCTCCTGGATCACCGCCAGCCCCGTCATCGCCTCGAAATGGCGCGGGTTTAGCGACAGCGCCGTCCGGATGTCGGCCAACGCAGGGCCGAAATAACCCGCCTCGAAATAAGCGGCGGCGCGGGCATTATAGGCTTCGGCAAAATCCGGCGCATGGTCAACAAGGGCGCTAAAATGGTCGATGGCCGCGTGTAAATCGCCATCCGCCAGTGCGWMTTCAMSKYSTKYSMSCAGCAAATCCATCGAGGCCGATCCCGAATCCGCCCAGATCGTCACGATCTTGGCAGCGATTCTATCGGATTCTTCAGCCGGAACCGTCTGCAATTCGGCGAACAACTCGTCGATATTCGCCTCTTGGGCGGCCAGAGGCAGGGAAAACATGATTGTTACCGCAAATGCCGCAACGATATGTTTGTGAAGGGGGTTGAATATGCTCATAACAGAGTCAAGTTTAACGCATGCGTCGGAAATTATAAGCCCCCGATGTTCACAGTTTGAAAAGGAAGCCCGATGAGCGATGTAATTGAGAAAGCCGTAGCCGCCCTGAACGAAAAAATCGAAGGCGGATTTGACGGGTTGGCCAAGTTTGTGATTGGTGACGAGGGCGCTGTGATGATCGACAATGACGGCGCACGTGCCGGTGACGAGGATGCGGATGTGACGCTAACGGCCGATACCGATGTGTTTCAAGCGATCCTTGAGGGCGACACCAACCCGACAGCGGCATTCATGACCGGCAAGCTGAAGGTGGACGGCGACATGGGCTTGGCGATGAAGCTGGCCTCGACACTGGCCTAAATCGTGGAAAGCGCCCCCCTATATGAAGATGTGGCCAAAGCGCCCGAAGGCGGGGCGGCTTACTGGCTGACCTGCAAGGACGGCGTGCGCATTCGCATCGGGGTGTGGGACAAGGGTGCGAGCGGCACGGTTCTGCTGCTGCCCGGGCGCACTGAATATGTCGAGAAATACGGCCAGTCCGCCGGTGATTTGCAAGCACGCGGCTATGCCACCATTGCCATAGATTGGCGCGGTCAGGGGTTGGCTGACCGTCTACTGGATGATCCCGCCACAGGGCACGTAATGCATTTCACCGATTACCAGCACGATGTCCGTGCGACGATGGATGCCGCGCGCGAACTGGGCCTGCCAGAGCCGTTTTACCTGCTGTCCCACTCAATGGGGGGCTGTATTGCCTTGCGATCCCTGATTGAAGGGCTGGATGTGAAGGCCGCCGTGTTCTGCGCCCCGATGTGGGGTATTCTGATGGCAGCCCCGATACGCCCCTTGGCCCGCGGTATTGCCTGGGCCTCGCGCAGCATCGGGCTGGGCCATAAATACGCACCAGGCACCAATGCAGACAACTATGTGGTGACAGCGCCTTTCGCTGGAAACCTGCTGACCACCGACCCTGATATGTATGCCTATATGCAGGATCAGGCCACTGCATACCCGCAATTACCGCTGGGCGGGCCCAGCATGCACTGGCTGTTCGAGGCGCTGACCGAAACCCGTGATTTGCAGGCGATGCAGATGCCGCAAACACCAACGGTTACCTATTTAGGCACCAATGAGCGGATCATTGATTCAAACGCGGTTATCAAGCTGATGGAACAATGGCCAGACGCACGGCTGGAAATGGTGGAAGGGGCCGAGCACGAGGTGCTGATGGAAAAGCCCGSAACCCGCAAACATGTGTATGACGAGATGGCAGTGCTGTTTGGCCAACATCGCTAAAGCAATTTGCATTTAACCTGAAACGGAATTCACCCTAAGAAACCTCTGAACAACGGGTTTTGAGGTTGTGATATTTGAACCTTTTCCTGCAGAAATGAGAGAGGCCGTCGTGGTGTCACTGTTTGAGCGGTTGTTTTACAGGCATTTCCCTACTTTCAGACGG
>NVTS01000135.1 GCA_002732995.1 Marinosulfonomonas sp.
ATCCTCGGGCGGTTCAACGCCCTTGAGCAGATCGTCCAGTCGTTCTTTTGATATCGTCATTGTCATCATGCTCCTTCATTGGCGAAGCATGGACCAAATCATTCATACACAGAAGATCGGACACTCTCGACTAGGCTGGCACCATTATCCCCTTGCCCTTGGCCAAATCACGCATCCGAGTCTGGATTTTCTCGAACGCCCGCACCTCGATCTGACGAATGCGTTCGCGCGACACACCATATTGCCCCGACAAAACCTCAAGCGTCACCGGTTTGTCCTTCAGCCGGCGCTGCTCCAGAATGTCCTTCTCACGCACGTTCAGCACATCCATCGCCTCAATCAGCAATTCGCGGCGCACGTCCAGCTCGTCCTTTTCGGCGTAATCCCCGGCCTGATCGGCGCTCTCGTCTTCCAGCCAGTCCTGCCACTGCATGGTGCCTTCACCATCCGAGCCAACTTGCGCATTCAGCGACGCATCCCCGCCCGACATCCGCCGGTTCATCGAGATCACTTCGGTTTCGGTCACCCCCAGATCGGTGGCAATCCGTTTCACATTCTCGGGCCGCAAATCGCCATCTTCCAACGCACCAATGCGGGCTTTGGCCTTGCGCAGGTTAAAGAACAGCTTTTTCTGGGCTGACGTGGTGCCCAGTTTCACCAAAGACCACGACCGCAGCACAAATTCCTGAATGCTGGCGCGAATCCACCACATGGCATAGGTCGACAACCGGAAGCCCTTTTCAGGGTCAAACCGTTTCACTGCCTGCATCAGGCCGACATTGGCCTCGGAAATCACCTCGGCTTGCGGCAATCCATAGCCACGATACCCCATGGCAATCTTGGCGGCCAGCCGCAGGTGCGAGGTGACCAGCTTGTGGGCTGCATCGGTGTCCTCATTCTCGACCCAGCTTTTGGCCAGCATATATTCCTCTTCAGGCTCCAGCATTGGAAACTTGCGGATGCTTTGTAGGTAATTATTCAGCCCCTGCTCCGGTGACGGCGCGGGTAGATTGGTATAATTGCTCATATTCTGTGCCCCCTAATTTTAGTGATGTTTACAGGCTTAACATCAAGATAGGCATGGTTGCCGTGTTTTCAAGGCCCAAGATCATTCTTCAGGGCCATATTTTAGTTCCGTTAACTTTATATGAACACCTCGAGATAGAATATCCATATATGTGTCAATATCTCACGCAAGCGTGCTTTTCTGTGTCAGATATCAGGCGGCTCGAACACGAACACTTCGGCCAGCAGCACATCAAAGGCATGAGCTATCATAAACGCAAGCTCCAGTGAAGGCGCATAGCCAACCCATATCGACCACAGTTCAATCTCGCGATCGCGCTCGTCAATCAAAATCTGGGTTCAGGACCCTAGGCTGGCTATTTACGCAAGGCTTTCAGAAGGTCGGACATATCATCGGGAATATCGGCCTCGAACCGCATATCTTCCCCATTTACCGGATGCACAAACCCCAATGTCGCCRMRWRCMRMSYWYGSMGTGAAAAGGCCCGCGCCGCCGCCTGCCCCGCTTCACCTACCGCTTTCACCGCCAGTTTGCGCCGCCCGCCATAGGTTGGATCACCGATCAACCCATGCCCCGCGTGTGCCATATGCACCCGTATCTGGTGGGTGCGACCGGTTTCCAGCCAGCATTCGATCAGGGACGCCACCACAGGCTTGCCCAACGGCTCGAGTATCCGCGAGCGCGTCACCGCGTGCCGTCCCTGCCCGAACAGCACCGCCTGTTTTTGCCGATCGTGTTTGTGACGGGCCAGTTGCGTGGTGATCCGCATGATGTTTCCAGCCTCGAAACTCACCCCCTTAACGCCACGCAGACGCGGATCATAAGCATCGGGGGCACCGTAAACCACCGCCAGATAGCGCCGCTCGACCGTGTGTTTTTCAAACTGCGCCGCCAGCCCCTGATGTGCCGCATCCGATTTGGCCACCACCAGCAGGCCGGAGGTTTCCTTGTCGATCCGGTGCACAATGCCGGGGCGCGCCACCCCGCCAACACCCGACAGGCTGTCACCGCAATAATGCATCAAGGCATTGACCAAAGTGCCCGACGGGGTGCCGGGGGCCGGATGCACCACCATGCCCACAGGCTTGTTGATCACGATCAGATCATCGTCCTCATAGATCACAACCAGCTCGATATCCTCGGCCTCGATGTGGCTAACGCTGGCGATGGGCACGGTTATTTCAACCACATCTCCCTCTTTCACCTTGGCCTTCTGGTTCACCTCGATCACACCGTTCAGCACCACCTGCCCGCCCGCAATCAATTTTGCCAGACGCGAGCGGCTGAGGTTTGCATCCTCTGGCACATCCCTCGACAACGCCTTATCAAGACGCGGGAACGGGTCGGCGGAAATGACGACCGTTAAAGAGGATGTTTCAGCCATGAACGACGCCCCAGTGACAAACGATGAGCAGGAAGAACCGGAAGAGCCGGCCAACCTGAAATTTCTACGCCGGTTGGTAACAGTGTTGACCGGCACGATGATTGTGGGCGTTGTAGTGATTATCGGGCTGATTGTCATGCGCATAACGAACCCGCCCGCAATCGTGCCGCTGCCCGCCTCGATCAGCCTGCCCGATGGCAGTCGCGCCACCGCCTTTACCCGCGGATCAAACTGGTATGCGATTGTGACAGATCAGGACGAAATCCTGATTTTCGATCCGAAAACCGGCGACTTGCGCCAGACGCTCAAAATCCGGCCCTAACCGCGCGGCCAAGGATTTTTCAAAAATCCTTATTAAAAAACCTTCAAGGTTTTTTGCGGGCCGCGTCCTAGTCTCGCTTCTTGCCCATCGGTTTGCTCGTCTTCTTCTTGGCCGATGGTTTGGCAAACTTGCCTTTGCCTGATGCTTTGTGCCTAGGTTTTTTAGGGCCACGATCATTTTCCCCCAGATTCCTGGGGGCAGGTTTGCTGCCGCCGCGTTTGGGCATCGCATCGGCTTCACCACCGAATTTCGGCGCGAAATCCGATTTTGGCGCCTCGGAGTGGCGTGGATTGCTGTCGTATTTGGTCGCGGATTTGGGTTTGGCTTTGGCGGCAGGCTTGCGCTCGTCACTGTCCCATTTGGATTTGCCCTTATAGGCGGGCTTGGCACCTTCACGATCATCGCTATCGTGTTTTTTCTTGCCTTGATACGCAGGCTTTGCGCCATCACGGCTGTCATTATCCCACTTCTTCTTGCCTTTATAGGCGGGCTTGGCGCCATCGCGGTCATCAGATTCCCACGACTTCTTGCCCTTATAGGCAGGCTTGCCGCCATCACCACTATCACGTCGCTGATACGGGCGCTTGGCACCCTGCGGCTTGCCACGTGGCTGTGGAGGCAGATCGGGCGCTGTATCCAGCACCGTCACCTTGATACCTTCTTCCAGCTCTTTCTTGCCGCCCAGCGCCTTGATAAAGTCATTGGAAATCTGCGCGTTCAGCTGCACGAATGTTTCATCCGGCTGCATCCTTATGGCACCAATGTCGCGCTTGGTGATGTCACCGGCACGGCACAGCATTGGCAACAACCAGCGCGGTTCGGCCTTTTGATTGCGCCCGATGGTCAGCGAAATCCAGGTGCTTTCGGCAAATTCATCGCGCGGGGATTTCACATCAGGCCCGGTCACCGAAACCGTCTGCAATTCCTCCGGCGCGGAACGCTGGGAACGGTATTGCTCGATATAGGCCGCCGCGATCTGCTCGGGGGTGTATTTTTCCAGAAACCTGGCCACGAACTCGGTGTCGGGTTTGTCCGAGACGCTAAAGCCTTCGATCAGGCGCTCGTCATCGCGGTCCTGCACCATTTTGGCGGTCGGTGGCGTGTCCCATTTGGCGGTAACCTTGGCCCAGCCCAGCAGGCGCTCGGCTTTTTTACGCTGGCTCATCGGCACGATCAGGGCCGAAACCCCTTTGGACCCTGCCCGCCCTGTGCGACCTGAACGGTGCAACAAGGCTTCTTTGTTTTGYGGYAAATCCGCGTGRATCACCAGATCAAGSCCSGGCAAATCRATRCCRCGCGCCGCAACATCGGTGGCGATACARACCYKSGCACGGCCATCGCGCATGGATTGCARCGCGTGGGTRCGCTCGTTYTGRCTSAGYTCGCCCGACAGSGCCACAACCGACATRCCGCGGTTGTTRAATTTYGMYGTCATRTGRTTYACRGCSGCCCGCGTGCCGCAGAAMACMAGCGCATTTTGCGCCTCRTAATAGCGCAGCAGATTGATAATGGCGTTTTCCTTATCGGCCGGTTTCACCACCAAAGCGCGGTAATCGATATCGACGTGCTGTTTTTGTGCACCCGCTGTTTCCACCCGCACCGCATCGCGCTGGTAGGTTTTGGCCAACAACGCGATGGGCCGCGCAACGGTGGCCGAAAACATCAGGGTGCGGCGGGTTTTGGGGGCGGCGTCCAGAATGAACTCCAGATCATCACGGAACCCCAGATCAAGCATCTCGTCCGCTTCGTCCAGCACCACACAGGCGATTTCCGACAAATCCAGCGCCCCGCGGGTGATGTGGTCGCGCAAACGCCCTGGTGTGCCAACCACGATGTGAACACCGCGATCCAGCGTGCGTCGCTCGGTGCGGGCATCCATGCCCCCCACGCAAGAGCCGAACCGCGCACCGGTTTCGGCGAAAAGCCACTGCAATTCGCGCATCACCTGCAAGGCCAATTCGCGTGTGGGTGCGATGATCAGCGACAGAGGTGCGCCAGCACGTTGGAAACTCTCGGCCTCGCCCATCATCGTTGGCGCCATCGCAATGCCGAAGGCCACGGTTTTACCCGATCCGGTCTGCGCTGACACCAGCGCGTCCTTGCCCACCAGATCAGGATCCGCCATCGCCTCTTGAACGGGGGTCAGCGTTTCATAGCCCTTGCGTGTTAAGGCACGGGCGAGCGGGGTCATCAGGTCAGATACTTCAGTCACGGTTTTATCTTTCGGATCAGGGGCGGTCGACGCGCAAGCGTGCCCAGATAGGGGATTGTTACACCAAAGGCAACAGTTTGTCTCATGTGTGGTAAATTAGGGATGGTACCAGCGGCCCGAATTGAACGGGCGACCTCTTGATCCACAATCAAGCGCTCTAACCAACTGAGCTACGCCGGCACACAGCTGCCCAATTAGCGCCCGTCTGTAGGTAATGCAATAGGTCATACTTGAAAAACCTGCCAATTATGCGTATCGCAAGCAATGCAATTAACCGGAGACCCCAGATGAGCATCAATAGCGAAAGCGATACCGCCGCAAACATCCAGATCGGCCCGACCACATTGGGCATGGTGCGGATTTACATTGAAGGCGACGGGGTGGACCTGCCGCTGGATTTCTCGCCCGAAGAAGCGGTGGAGATCGCCGAAGAGCTGATCGCGGCGGCCAAGACCATTACGTGTAGCGGCTTGCAATCATAATCGTCTGTGCTTGCACTTATCCGCATTTTCTGCTCGAATTATTTGCATTTATCGGGGCGCTTAAACCCAGATTAATTGCGACTATGCCCGAATTAAACGCGACGCGCTTGCAATCATCGGGCTTTGCTCACATTAAATGCGATTATAATCTCAGCCGCAGCATTTCTTGTATTTTTTACCAGACCCACACGGACATGGAGCATTTCGACCTACTCATCGGTTGCACGCAAACGACGGCCGGTCAACGGGAGGCCCAGGAACAGGCCACGGATTGGCTCTGGACTTACAACAATGATCGGCCCAACATGGGCATCGGCGGGATCCCACCTGCTATGAAACTGAAAATGGCTGCGTAATTCTACAAGCGGGCCCCATTGAAAATGGGGGGATGCCCCTGTTCCCCGCGTTTTTTGTGCCGATCTTTTTGACGTTCCACTTGTCTTCTATCGGAAAGCTGCGTCAGGCCAGCAAAGAGTAGTTACCGACAATAGCTCTGCGATGATGTCCAAGCCGCCATATCGGCGCGTTTGGCAGAACTTTGGAATGGCCCCCAATCGGCAGCCACCCCGCGCATGCCCGCCGCCACAACCCCGTCGCGSGGYRCKKYSWGGGACATGATGCGGATCGCGCAGGACAGGTTGGCAGCACCATCTTTCAACGCCTCGCCACTGGTCGCCCCACAGCCATACCCGCGTGCCGTGGCAGGCGAGATTTGCACCAACCCGAACCATTGGCCGCCACCTACAGCGGCAGGGTTCCATGTGCTCTCATGTTTGGCCATTGCCGACAGCAGGCCAACCCAGAACGATGCCCGTGTTTCAGCGTTATTCTGCGGATAGGTCGGACACCACGTTGCAATATCGCGCGGCTCCACATTGGTTAACGGCTGCCCCGCCCCCGTCAGTACAGCCCGCATTGCGCTGGCCGTCCATTGGCTGGCCTCGGGTCGATGATCCCATCGCATGGCTGGCTGCGCTGCGGGATCGCCAAAAA
>NVTS01000007.1 GCA_002732995.1 Marinosulfonomonas sp.
GATGATCTGGATTTTGATCTGGATCTGACGGGGTTTTCGGACGAGGAGCTGGAAAACCTGCTGGGCGATCCGGATCTGGCGGTGGGCGAGGCTGAAGGCGAGGATGACATTCCCGATCCGCCCGAGGATCCGGTCAGCCGACCGGGGGATCTTTGGGTGCTGGGCAACCACCGCCTGCTTTGCGGGGATGCCACGGTGGCCACCGATGTCGAGCGGGTGCTGGGCAATGTGAAACCGCTGTTGATGGTGACCGATCCGCCCTACGGGGTGGAATATGATCCGGCTTGGCGCAACAAATCCGGAGCTTCGGCCACGAAACGCACCGGCAAGGTGCTGAATGATGACCGCGCGGATTGGCGCGAGGCCTGGAGTTTGTTTCCGGGCGACGTGGCTTACGTCTGGCACGGCGCGTTGCACGCAGCCACCGTGGCCAAGAGCCTCGAGGCGGCGGGGTTCAATGTTCGTTCACAAATCATCTGGGCCAAGGACCGGCTGGTTTTGAGCCGTGGTGACTATCACTGGCAGCATGAACCCTGTTGGTATGCTGTGAAAAAGACAGGAAAAGGCCATTGGGCGGGGGATCGCAAGCAGACGACGCTCTGGCAGATCGCCAACAAGGATCAGGACGCGGACACGGTGCACGGCACGCAAAAGCCGGTGGAGTGCATGCGCCGCCCGATCCTGAATAATTCCAGCCCCGGTCAGGCAATTTACGAACCGTTCATGGGGTCCGGCACGACGCTGATTGCGGCCGAGACCACGGGGCGGGTTTGCCACGGGATCGAGTTGAACCCGGCCTATGTCGATGTGGCGGTGGAGCGCTGGCAACGGTTCACCGGTCAAGCCGCAACGCTGGATGGCACAGATCAGACCTTCGCCGAGCTGGCGGAAAACCCGCGCTGAGGCATGCATGAGCTGGCTCTATCTTCCCGAAGAGGTGATCCCTTCTTCGGCCTGTCGCTCTGCGCAGGCGCTGGCGGGATCGACCTTGGCCTCACCATTGCCTGCCCCGGGTATCGCACTGTCTGTTACGTCGAGCGGGAAAGTTACGCTGCGGCCACCCTCGTGGCGCGGATGGAAGACGCGGCCCTGGATAAAGCGCCTCTCTGGGACGACATTACCAGTTTCGATGGCCACCCATGGCGTGGAGCGGTGGATTTTATCCTTGGCGGATATCCGTGCCAGCCTTTCAGCATCGCGGGCCAGCGCAAGGGGGCGGAGGATCCCCGCCATCTATGGCCGCATTTCGCGCGGATCATCGGGGAATGCCAACCCGAATGGGTGTTTCTGGAAAACGTCGCAAATCATCTCAACATCGGTTATCGCGAGGTCAGAGGCGAGCTGGAAAATCTGGGCTACCGGGTTACGGAAGGATTGTTTACGGCGGCAGAAGTCGGCGCGCCGCACAAGCGCCAGCGGCTGTTCATTCTCGCCAGACGAAACCAACTGGCCGACACCGCGGGCCAGCGCCAACGAGAACCGGCAGACGAAACCGACGCCCTCGCAACTGGCCGGCAAGCACGGAATGAATCTCGCGACCAAGGCGGCGATGTGGCCTACGCCCTTGGCAAGCAACGGCAACAAACCCAGCGGCGGCAATCGCAGAACAGCCGACCTGAGCCATGTGGCAGGGATGTGGTCGCACCACCCGCAGTGGTCGCACCACTCGCTGTGGCCGACACCGCTGGCGCGGGACTGGAAGGGCACCAACAGCCCCGAGCATGTGAAACAGCAGCCACCGGCGCGCAATCATATGGACCAACTGGCGAATTTTGCCGTGTATTCCCGCCARGCCCKGACGATCTCGSRGGMTGGCGAGAKTAYCTSSGATCAGCGCCGSAGCTTGAACCCAGCCTTTGTCGAGGCGCTGATGGGCTGGCCCACAGGGTGGACCGGCTTCGACTTTGYGGYAACGGCGTGGTYCCCTTGGTTGCAGCGCATGCGTTCCGAATTCTTGCGGCTCGGTTTGATAACGACGGATGACGGGGTGGCACCATGAAACAAACGCGCCATTTTGCGCCTTGTGTCGGTCAAACGCCAAGTTGGCAAACGAATACCGCCGCCCGAACCGGACGGCGGCGACAATCGGTGGAAATGATCAGGACGCGATTTTGTAGGTTCGCCCACGCCCTTCGATTTTCTCGGAGGTGATGGTCAGGCCAAGGCGTTTTTTCAACGCGCCAGAAATGGCCCCGCGAATTGTATGCGGCAACCATTTCGTGGCCTTGGCAATCTCGGCAATTGATGCCCCGTCGGGGGCTTCAAGCATCTCGATCAGCATGGCCTGCTTGGTGCCCGCGCGGGGTTTCGGTGTGGTTTGTTCCGGTTCCGACATAACCGGCTCGACACCGATAGCTTCAAGCCCTGCGCCGGTGATGACCAGCGTGATGCCGTGACCATCGCCGGTTTTGCGCCATGTGGGTTCGCCCTTGCGGATGTCGGCTTCGACCTCGTCCAGAAAACCCTTCTGGATCAAGGGCACGATCACTTTGTTGGCTGCCCCGCCACGCAGGCGGTCCGGCAGCGGCAGGGCAATGCGGTCAGCCTGTTGGGACGCGCGGGATAAAATAAGCGTTTGTGTTTCGGTGAGCTTGGTCATTGGGTAGTTTCCTTGGTTTGTGACAGAAACGGAGCCATGTTCAGGATTGGCCGAGGGTCAGTGCCAACAAGTTCGCAGGCCATGGCAAGCGAGGGGCAAACACGCACGTCACCGGATTTGGTAAGACCGTAGACGAAGAATTCCCAGCCGTAACTCTCGCGACTGGCCCAGATCTGGGTCATGGAACTGTGTGCATCAAAGATCAGGTGCATGATTTTCGTCCTTCAGTTTATTAGGCAACAATGCCCGAGACGTCTGTGTCGGAAAGATTGGAAGCGATCCACCAGCCGGTGCAATCGTGGTACCTGCGTGGGATGAACCCGGTTCTTGGCTGCGATCTCCTGCACTGTCCTATCACCACGAAGCGCCTCAAGCGCCACTGTGGCTTTAAACTTATCCGAAAATTTGCGCCTCTTGGTCATTTTTATATCCAGTCGTTGTTGCTGAATACACCTTAACACGCTGCCCAGTTTTGCCGGACCACTTCAATCATCCTTGCGCACGCTACATCTGGATATCTTCGGGGCGTTCCACCCACCTGCACAAGACGCCATTGCAGACGGCACCAAAACCCTGTTGTTGCTTGGCCCGTATGAGCCAGGGTTCTGGCCTGCTTTCACCGCTACACCCGAATATAATGATGGCAAAGCCGATCCGCTTGATCGCTGGTCAAAACGCGTGCTTGCCCCGTGGGCCAAAGCGCAAAACGCACAGGCCATTTTCCTGTCAGACGGACCACCCTACGCGCCCTTCATCGGTTGGGCACAACACAGCGGACGGGCATGGATTTCGCCTATTGGCCTGTTGGTGCATGACCACGCGGGGCTGTTCATATCCTATCGGGCAGCCATCGCCCTGCCCGTGCGCATTGATCCTGCGCCAACAGCTGAATCACCCTGCGTCGGCTGTGCTCAACCCTGCCGCACCACCTGCCCGGTAAATGCATTAACCGGCGAATACGACGTTGGCGGGTGCAAATCCCACATATCCACACCTGCGGGGCATGCCTGTATGGAAACAGGTTGTTTAGTGCGAAACGCTTGCCCTGCGGGGCAGAACTATGGCAGTTTACCAGAGCAATCCGCATTTCACATGGCAGCCTTTAATCCTGATGACCCTACGTTTGATCCTGACCCGCCACGCTAAATCCAGTTGGGATGACCCGACAGTGGATGACCATGATCGTGCGCTGAACACCCGTGGGAACACCGCCGCCAAAGCCATCGGAACTTGGCTGGCTAAGGGGGGATTCTGCCCCGAAACCGTGTTTTCCTCGACCGCGCGGCGCACCTCGGAAACATGGGCGCATATCACCAAACACTGCAATCAAAATGCCCAAGTGCAATTTACATCGGCGCTTTACCTCGCCACCCCCGACCGGATGCTGACCATTTTGCAAGGGTGCAGGACGCACTCTGCCATGTTGATCGGGCATAACCCCGGAACGGCAATGTTGGCCACCGCATTGGTTAAGACGGCCCCTGAGCATCCAAAATTCGCCCAATACCCGWCGGCCGCAACAACCGTGATCAGTTTTGAAGCCGATAGCTGGGCAGACATCACGCGTCACAGCGGCCATGTCGAAGCCTTCATCGTGCCGCGTGATTTAACCGACTAAATCTGCGTAAAATCATGCGCCTCACCATATCCGCCCACCTGAACCGCATGGGTGATCAGCATGTTTTCCGGCGTCCAGTGATGCAGCAAATATGCCGGGCCGGTTAACAGAAACCTTGGTGGCGCGGTCCAGGTCAAATCCAGCGTTAACTGCATCCCCATACTAGGTGCTGTGCTCACAACCGTCCCGCGCCATCGCACATGGGTCAACAGGTGGATATGACCGCATAGAATACGCTCGATATTCGGGTAATCCGCCACTATATCCCCCAACATATCCGCCCCTGCAAACCCGCCCTCACCGGTTTCGGGCACACCGCATTTTAGCGGCGGATGATGCATGAATATAACCGTTGGCCGCAAGCCGCCCTGTGCCATCATCGATCATATAGTTGATAAACCCATCCGCACGGGATGGAAAAGCTGAAAAAGACGCTGGATGGGTTGGCGTAGCCAAAAACCGTGTATGGAAACCGTATGGATAACGTATGGGTTTTATACATACGCCATAAACACGAAAAAGCCCCGCACAATTTGCACGGGGCTTTTCCAATTCTATCGCAGGTATTAGTGGCCCAGAATCTGGCTCAGGAACAATTTGGTCCGTTCGGATTTCGGGTTGTTAAAGAACTCTTGCGGCTCGTTTTGCTCGACGATCTGACCTTCATCCATAAAGATCACGCGGTTCGCCACCTGACGGGCAAAGCCCATCTCGTGGGTCACAACGATCATCGTCATGCCTTCTTCGGCAAGCTCGATCATCGTGTCCAGAACCTCTTTGATCATCTCGGGGTCCAGCGCCGAAGTGGGTTCGTCAAACAGCATGATACGCGGCTTCATGCACAGCGATCTCGCAATCGCCACCCGCTGTTGCTGACCACCGGACAGCTGGCCGGGGTATTTAGCAGCCTGCTCGGGGATCTTCACTTTTTCCAGAAAATGCATCGCCGTCTCCCGTGCCTCTTTCTGGGGTGTTTTACGAACCCAGATCGGTGCCAGCGTCAGGTTTTCCAGAACCGTCAGATGCGGAAACAGGTTGAAGTGCTGGAAACACATGCCAACCTCGCTCCGGATCTTGTCAATGTTTTTCAGGTCTGAAGAGAGTTCAGTCCCGTCGACAATGATGGTGCCTTCCTGATGGACCTCTAGACGATTAACGCAGCGGATCAGCGTGGATTTGCCGGACCCAGAGGGGCCACAAACCACGATGCGTTCACCACGGCGCACCGTCATGTTGATGTCTTTCAAAACGTGAAAGGCACCATACCATTTATTCATTCCAGTTATTTCAATCGCAATTTCATCCGATATGGACATTTCTTTGCGTACTGTTGCAGAATCAGACATTTACGTCACTCCTTTAAGTTAATGACCAGTCTGAAGCTTACGCTCCAGATACATGGAATAGCGGGACATCCCGAAACAGAACAGGAAGAATACGAAGGCAACAAAGCCATACAACTCCCAGATTACTCCGTTCCATTCAGCGTTACCCTGGATCAATTTCACCCAACCAAGCGGGTCAGACAATGCGATGATTGACACAAGCGTGGTATCTTTGAACAACCCGATAAAGTTGGACACGATGCCCGGGATCGAGATTTTCAAGGCTTGCGGCAGGATGATCAGACGCTGTGCCTGCCAGTAATCAAGGCCCAGCGCATCGGCGGCCTCGTACTGACCTTTTGGCAAAGCGGCCAGACCACCTCGAATCACCTCGGCCATATAGGCCGCAGCAAAGAAGGTGATCATGATCATCACCCGCAGGATGATGTCAAACTGGGTTCCCTTTGGCAGGAAGTAGTTCAACAACACCGATGCCACGAACAGCAAGGTGATCAGCGGCACGCCACGAATGAACTCGATAAAGCCCACACAGAGTGCCTTGACGATCACCAGATTTGAAAGCCGTCCAAGTGCCAGAACAATGCCGATCGGGAACGAAAGGGTGATGCCTGTAATCCCGAGCAAAATCGCCAGCATGAAGCCACCGATTTGACGGCTGCCGACTTTTGTAATTTCCAGTGGCACAATGCTTTCCATCATTTCAGCTATCGGGCCACTCAGCAGCAACCACCACAAAAGCGCCGCCAGAACACCCAGGATGATCCCCACCAAGGAGCTAATCGTTTTGGAGGTGATCCGGTGCACCAGAAAGCCAACAACGAAGCCCATGAATGCCATAACCGGAACCCAGAAGGATCCACCCCAAATCAGCCAAGGCGCAACAAACGGGAAGGCCACCGAGACCAGCAGCATTTTCTTTGGCAAGCCATTGAACAATACCGGTGCAATCGCGGCAAACAGCCAGACCAGCGCCAGATTAGGGCGCCAATACAGATCACTGGGATAGAAGCCATACATCAGCTGCCAGAACCGCTCGCGGATAACACCCCAACAGGCACGTTTGGTCGCCTCGCCATGGATTTCGAATAATATTGCACGACATTCAGTTAGCGAGCTTGCATACCACACACCACCGAAAACCCATGGCAACAGGGCTGCGAGCACCGAATAAATCGCAAAGATCGAAAGTAGGGACAAGACGATGTTCAGCGGGCTTGAGAACAGGTTGTTCTTCATCCAGCCGATAATACCTACATTCGACACTGGTGGTGACTTTTCACCCAGCATCTCTGTGCGCACATAGCTTTGATCATTTATCATAGTCATATCAGCGCTCCCTCAACTTTGTTCGTTCGTTATAGGCGTTCATCACCGTCGAGACGATCAGCGAAATAGCCAGATAACACCCCATCAGCAGCAGAATTGCTTCCAGCTCTCGACCGGTCTGGTTCAACGTGGTGTTGCCCAGCGTGCTGGTAATATCGGCATAGCCAACCGCAACCGCCAGTGACGAGTTTTTGGTCAGGTTCAGATATTGTGAAATCAGCGGCGGGATAATGACCCGCATGGCTTGTGGCAGGATCACCAAATTCATGATTTTATTGGGCCGAAGCCCAAGTGCGCTCGCGGCCTCGGATTGACCTTTGGAAATCGCCATGATGCCTGCGCGCACGATTTCGGCGATGAAGGCAGCGGTATAGAGCGAAAGCGCGATCCACAGGGCCAACAGCGGGTTGCCCAGACGGGTGCCGCCCTGGAAGTTAAAGCCCTTCAGCGCGGGATAGCCAAGGTGGAAGCCCAGAATCCACAGCACCAGCAGCACCGGGATCACCACAAGAGCAAGGCGTATCAGCCCGGTTTTAGGCAATACCCCCGTAGCCGCCTGTATTTGCATGGCGCGGGTTTTTATCAATTTACCGATCAGCAAACCAGCGAACAGAACGGCAAGGATCGCCATCAGATCAAGACTGATTTCGAATGAGTTCCAGAACACCGGAATGTCGCCCAGACCCTTTGAAAACAACGGTTCGGGGATATAGATTCCGCGATTCGTAACCGCGACACTGTCAAACATGCTCATTGATGCTGTCGGATTTTCACCGCGGAAATCTTTCGGCTGTGGCAGGCTTTCGGACAAAACCCCCATAATCAGCAATATCCACAATAATATCGGAACGTTTCTGAACATTTCGACATAAACCGCCATCAGTCTTGAAATCACCCAGTTGGGCGAGAGCCGCAAAATACCGACCGCCACACCGACAACCGTCGCGGCAAAACAGCCCATTACGGCAATCAGCAGCGTATTCAGCAAGCCGATGATCGTTGCGCGCCCGTATGTAGACGTGGACGAATACTCGATCAGTCGTTGACCGATGTCAAAATTTGAAACCTGTTGCAGAAAGCCAAAGTTAAAGTCTTTGCCGGCAAGCGCCAGATTAACCCTAACATTGTTCAGCAACCAAGCTGCACCCAGCATAAACGCAATCAGCACAATGATCTGAATGGTCGTTGAACGATAGCGGGTATCATAGAGCAGCATCGAAAGGCGAAACGTCGCCTTAGGAGGATCGGTCAGTGTCGTCATGGTAGACATCCCCGTGTTCCCTGGCCTATTTTATTTGACGCGGTTGTCCGCTGCCCCGGCTCAGGTGGYTTATTTGTTGAATAGGTAGATGTGAAAAGGGCGCGGGTTAAACCCGCGCCCAAATCARTTATTGTCCTAGCGGAAAGGAGGCGAATAAATCAGGCCGCCTTCTGTCCACAACGCGTTCAGACCACGCGACAGACCAATTGGTGTTTTCTCGCCAATGTTGGCTTCAAAGATTTCACCAAAGTTACCACCGGACATGATCGCACGTTTCGCCCAGTCAGCGTCAAGGCCGAGCATTTCGCCCATGTTGCCTTCGGTGCCGAGGATACGGTTGATTTCAGGGTTGTTCGTGCCTTTTGACAGCTCTTCGATGTTAGCCGAAGTGATGTCGTACTCTTCTGCAGAGATCAGCGCGTTCAGAGTCCAGCGAACGATGTCGCCCCACTCGTTGTCGCCGTGACGCACCAATGGGCCCAGAGGCTCTTTGGAGATGATTTCTGGCAGAACGATATGATCGTCCGGCTTTTCAAATGCTGCACGAGTGGCCGCAAGAGCGGAACCGTCCGTAGTCAGCGTGTCACAAGCACCGGCAAGATACAGTTTTTGCGCTTCTGAGTTACCTTCTACAGGCACTGGCTCATAGCTGATGCCGTTTACACGGAAGTAATCAGCCAGGTTCAGCTCGGTTGTTGTACCGCTTTGGATACAAACAGTCGCGCCGTCCAGTTCTTTGGCCGATGTCACGCCCATTGATTTGGGGATCAAGAAGCCTTGACCATCGTAGTAGTTAACACCAACAAAGTCGAATTTCAGGTCGACGTCACGGGACAGTGTCCATGTGGTGTTACGGGCCAGCACGTCAACTTCGCCAGAAGCCAGCGCGGTAAAGCGAGTCTTTGAGCTGAGTGGAACAAATTCAACAGCAGTGTTGTCGCCAAGAACAGCAGCAGCAACGGCACGACAGATAGCAACGTCGTAACCTTCCCATTTGCCGTTCGCGTCTGGCGATGCAAAGCCAACGAGACCTGTGGAAACACCACAGTTCAATTTGCCGCGTGCTTTCACATCGTCAAGTGTGCCAGCAGCCGCAATGCCAGCAGTCAAGCTGGCAACTGTCAGTGCACCTATAAATACGGATTTTTTCATTTTTACCTCTTCCTGATAGTCCGCCTGTTAGGCGGTTTGTTCGGCCCATTTAGACCGAGGACGATATCATGGGAAAGCTGCGCCTCCCCAAGCGTGCGTTAGTTTGGGCCAAACCTAGCGAAAACGTCAAGGGAAGTTTCGGAATTAAGCCCTTATCGGACCTGGTTTTATCCGAATCAAGGGTAAATCCAAAACGCAAGCGCTAAATTAGGGTTAACGAGGCTTGATTGGCCATGAAATAGAATCGGGCCGCGTGCTCAAAGCCCGCCTTCTTGCCTGCAGAGTTGGAAACCTCTTCATCGTCCTCGCCCCATTTCTCGATCTGCCAGTCCTCGTCGATTCTCGAGCGCCGCCACAGATCAGCCACAGACAACAGCTTGTGGGTGATGGCAAATCCGATGATCAACGAGCCGGACATGCCCACCAGATCGTGAAACGCGGCCAAACGGAACGCATCCATTTTGGCCACCCGTTTGGCAAGTTCTGCCAGCACATCGGCGTCCTGTTCTACATGCACAATCCCGATGCCGGTTTTGAGCGGGGCTTCCAGCGCATCTGCCGCCCAGTTCAGCAGCGGATCCCATGCCGTCTTTTGGCGCTCCACCAGTTCGCGGGGAAATTCGGCGCGGTAACACAGCAAATCGGTGCCCCCATAAGCCGCCACCAGTTCCGAGACCTCGGCGTGCATTGGTGCGACCTTGTCGATGGCCGCATTGGCCGAGCGGGTGACGGGCATGGTCAGCGGGTCGACTTTTTCGCCCTGCGCATCCCATTCCACCGCAATCGCCTCGGCCAACTCGCGGGTTGGCACGATCAATTCGGATTTCACCGGCGTGCGCAATTTGCGCCCGTCCAGAAGCACGGTAAACCCGTCGTTTGCCTCAACAACGCTCGCCTCTTTCCAGAACCGTTTTGCTGTCCACTCTGCCATCGTTATCCCCAAAACCCATCTAGCAATATCTGTAGTTCAGCAGCATCATCCACGATCCATGCCGCGCCTGCTGTGCGCAGATCATCGACCGTGTGGTAGCCCCACGAAACACCGATGCAATGCATCCCCGCAGCAACGCCCATTTCCATATCATAGGTAGTGTCGCCGATTATCACTGCATTCCCGGCCTTGACACCGGTTTCAGACAATGCGGCCAGTAACATCGACGGGTGCGGCTTGGACGGGTGATTGTCGGCGACCTGTGCCGTGACGAACTTTGATGTCAGCCCGTGACCATCCAGAACGGCATCCAGCCCGCGCCGTGATTTTCCGGTGGCAAGGCCCAGCAACAGATGGTCGTTCTGTGCCAAACCGTCCAACATTTTGATAATACCGGAATAGAGTGGCGCGAATTCTCCGGCCAGGCGTTTGGTTTTGAAGGTGGCTTTGTAACCCTCGACCAGCGCTTCATACTGCGCATCGGTCAGATTGGCAATCAAGCGGCGCATCGCTTGCGGCAGGGATAACCCTATGATACCGCGCACTTGTTCCAACGGTGGGCATTGCAGCCCTTGGCCTACAAAGGTCAACTCCATCGCGTTATGAATGTGGTGCTGACTGTCGATCAGCGTGCCATCCACATCAAACACCGCCAGCCGCAAAGCTCGGCTCATAGATATTCCTCGAACGGATCATCCGCGACATCGCGTTCATCCCAGCCAAAGGTATCCCATGTGCGTTTCATGTGTTCGGGCATCGGGGCGATGATTTTTAGCATCTTACCCGTCACCGGATGTGGCAGGATGATGCAACGGGCATGCAGGTGCATTTTACGGCTGATCTCGCCGCCCAGTTGCGCGCCCCAACCGTCGCCCTGGTTTTCCTGACCTGATCCGCCGTATTTACCGTCGCCAATAATCGGATGACCCATTTCGGCCATATGCGCCCGCAGCTGATGCGTGCGTCCAGTGATCGGCACCAGCGCCACCCAAGCGCAGCGTTTGGCAGCGGCCGACAACACCATATAATCGGTGGTGGACCGTTTGGCCCCCTCGGTGCGCTGCACCTCTTCGGGGTGAATGCAGACCATTTTTTCATGCCCCTGCCCGCCGGATTTAAGCAACCCGTATTTAATGGTGCCCATCTTCGGCGACGGACAACCACCAACGGCGGCCCAATAAATCTTGCGCGTTTCGCGGTCCCGGAAAGCCTCGGTCAGCCGCGAGGCCACTTGACGTGTGCGGGCCAGCAACAGGATGCCAGAGGTGTCTTTGTCCAGCCGATGCACCAGACGCGGTTTTTGATCATAGCCAAAGCGCAACGCATCCGCCAGCATATCAACATRGCGGGTTTGTTTGCTACCGCCCTGCGTTGGCAGACCCGCGGGTTTGTTGATCGCGATGATGTCGTCATCGCGGTACAGCACCGCGTCCTGCATCATTTTGACGTCAGCGTTGGTGATCATGTCATAGGTTTTGGGGCGCGCGGTGATCTCATGCGCCTCGGGCAGTGGCGGGATACGCACCAATTGGCCAGCTTGCACGCGGGTTGACGCCTTGACGCGGCCACCATCCACACGGATGTCGCCCTTGCGGCACATCTTTTCAATCCGCCCCTGCGCGATATGCGGGAACATGCGGCGGAACCAGCGGTCCAACCGTTGATCGCCATCATCATCCGCCACTTCAATCTTTTGCACGCCACTCATGTCCAGACCCCTCGCGCGACCATCACGCCTAAAACTATTGCCAGTAATGACAGCACCACAGACGCGATCACATAGAGCGCTGCCTGCCCCACCTGCCCACGCTCGAATATTGTCAGCGCGTCCAGCGAGAATGCCGAAAACGTGGTGAAGCCGCCGAGCACGCCTGTCATCAACAGCGGTGCCATTCGCACGCCGCCATCTTTGCCCATCAACACAATGATCAACACGCCCATCAGGAACGAGCCGACGATGTTCACCGTCAGCGTGCCCCACGGATAGCCGTGCCCCATCATGCGCACCGCAGCGACGCCCGTCAGGTAACGGCCAACAGCGCCGATTGCGCCGCCAATGGCAACTTGAATTATGCTTGTTATCATAACGCCTCTCTTTCGCGCCTGCGGGTGATTGTCAACTCTTCTGCCGCTTGGCGCGCAGCTTGGCAAAGTAATCGGTGCGTTTTTTCAACTCGCGCTCAAAGCCGCGTTCAACCGGTTGGTAATAGACGCCGTGCTTCATCGCATCGGGGAAATAGTTCTGGCCAGAGAACCCGTCCTCGGCATCGTGGTCATAGGCATAGCCCGCGCCATAGCCCTGATCTTTCATCATCGAGGTTGGCGCGTTCAGGATGTGTTTGGGGGGTGGTTCGGAGCCGGTTTTCTTGGCCGCGGCCATCGCCGCCTTGAACGCGACATAGGCCGCGTTGGATTTCGGGGCCAGCGCCAGATAGGTCACCGCTTGGGCCAGCGCCAATTCACCCTCGGGGCTGCCCAGCCGCTCGTAGGTTTCCCATGCGTGCAGGCATACGGCGTGGGCTTGCGGGTCGGCCAACCCGATGTCCWCGACCGCCATGCGGGTGATGCGCCGCGCCAAATAGCGCGGGTCTTCGCCACCCGTCAACATCCGCGCCATCCAGTATAGGGCCGCATCGGGGTCCGATCCGCGCACGGATTTATGCAGGGCGGAAATCAGGTTGAAATGCTCGTCGCCGCTTTTGTCATAGAGTGCTGCGCGGCGCATCAGGCGGGTGGCGAGCGCTTCGACATCCAGTTTCTTGTCACCCTTCCACGCGATGATCTGTTCAATCAGGTTCAGCAACGCACGACCATCGCCATCGGCCATTTCCAGCAGCGCCTCGCGGGCCTCACCCGTTAAGGGCAGCGCATGGTCCAGTTCTTTTTCGGCCCGCTGCGCCATGCGTTCCAAATCGGACAGTTTCAGCCTGTTCAGCACCAGAACCTGTGAGCGCGACAACAGCGCTGAGTTCAGCTCGAACGACGGGTTTTCGGTGGTGGCCCCGACCAGAATAATGGTGCCATCCTCCATATAAGGCAGGAACCCGTCCTGTTGCGCCTTGTTGAAACGGTGGATTTCATCGACAAACAACAGGGTACCGCGCCCGTTCTGGCGACGTATCTTTGCCGCCTCGAATACTTTCTTCAGATCGGCAATGCCCGAGAATATCGCGCTGATCTGCACAAAGGTCAGATCGGTTTCATCCGCCAGCAGCCGCGCGATGGTGGTTTTGCCAACACCTGGCGGGCCCCACAGGATAAGCGACGACAGACTACCTGCCGCCAGCATTATTCCAAGCGGGGCATCCGGGCCGATCACCTGTTCCTGCCCGATCACTTCGGCCAGAGTTTTTGGCCGCAATCGGTCAGCCAGCGGGCGGGGTGTGCCCTCTGCTGATGGTTCAGATGTGGCGTCGAATAAATCTACCATGTCCTAAATCTATGCGCCCCCGTCGCAATAGAAAAGCGAAATGGGGATTTTGGTAATTCGCAGGGCCGGTTCAACTGCCCCCAATAACCAAAAAACCCCGCCACAAGGGCGAGGTTTTGCGTTTTCAACAAATGTTGAAATCTATTCGTCGGCAGCTGCGCCCTCTTCGGCGGCAACGCGTGCCTTGTCAGCAGCACCTTTGGCAGCCGGATCGCGGTCGACCAGTTCGATGATCGCCATTGGCGCCATATCACCGTAGCGGTAACCAGCTTTTAGAACGCGCACACAACCACCGTTGCGGTCTTTGTAGCGTGGGCCAAGCACTTCAAACAGTTTAGCGACATACTGATCTTCTTTCAGACGGCTTCTGGCCTGACGGCGAGCATGCAGATCACCGCGTTTGCCCAGCGTAATCAGTTTTTCTATAACGCGCTTAAGCTCTTTGGCTTTGGGCAGCGTGGTTTTGATTTGTTCGTGCTCGATCAATGAGCCCGCCATGTTGGCAAACAATGCCTTACGGTGCTCGTGGGTGCGATTAAGACGGCGATAGCCTCTTGCATGGCGCATTTTATCAGTCCTTCTTCAGGTTTATACTTTGTCTGGCTACCCATGCGTGGGCGCTCTCCTTGGGGCATTATTGCCCATATGTCCCCGCACAGGCGGGCATTTTTTGGGGCGGACAAACAGCCCGCCCCAATATTTCCTAGAACTGGTCTTCAAATTTCTTCGCCAGATCCTCGATGTTCTCTGGTGGCCAGTCCTCAACATCCATGCCCAGATGCAGACCCATACCCGACAGCACTTCTTTGATCTCGTTCAAAGATTTGCGGCCAAAGTTCGGGGTGCGGAGCATTTCTGCTTCGGTTTTCTGGATCAGATCGCCGATGTAAACGATGTTGTCGTTTTTCAGGCAGTTTGCTGACCGGACCGACAGCTCCAACTCGTCCACTTTCTTTAGCAGCAGCGGGTTGAATTCCAGGCCGTCTTCTTCTTCTTGACGGTTGGCCGCTTCGGGCTCATCGAAGTTCACGAAGATCGACAACTGGTCYTGCARRATACGTGCAGCAAATGCCACGGCATCGTCCGGCGTGATGGATCCGTCTGTTTCCAGTTTCAGTGTCAGCTTATCATAGTCCAGAACCTGACCTTCGSGGGTTGGTTGAACATCATAAGACACCTTGCGAACCGGCGAATAGATCGCATCGATCGGGATCAGGCCAATTGGCGCATCTTCCGGGCGGTTCTTTTCGGCGGCAACATAGCCATTTCCAGTGTTCACAGTCAGTTCCATGAACAAATCAGCGCCATCATCCAGCTGACAGATAATGTGCTCTTTGTTCAGAACCTCGATGCCCGCACTTTCGGAAATGTCAGCGGCAGTCACAACCATCGGGCCTTTGGCCGAAATCGACAGGCGTTTGGGGCCGTCAACTTCCATCGACAGTGCAACACCTTTCAGGTTTAGAACGATGTCAGTCACGTCTTCACGCACACCGGCGATGGTGGTGAATTCGTGCAATACGTTATCAATCTGAACGCTTGAGATCGCAGCGCCTTGCAGGCTCGACATCAGCACGCGACGTAGCGCGTTGCCCATGGTCAGACCAAAACCGCGCTCCAGCGGTTCGGCCACTACAGTGGCCTGCGTTGCAGGGTTAGCGCCCGGTGTTACAACCAGTTGCGTTGGCTTAATCAGTTCTTGCCAGTTTTTGTGGATCATGTGTGTCGCCTCCATTCAAGTTTTCGGATCATGTCCCAGTCCGAAAACGCCCGAGGTAAAAATGACGAACCCGAACTGCCGGATAACCCCGACAGTCCGAGCGTAGAGATAAGTTAGACGCGGCGCCGTTTTGGTGGCCGACATCCGTTATGTGCAATTGGTGTTACGTCACGGATCGATGTGACGTTCAAACCCATCGCAGCAAAAGCGCGTAGCGCTGATTCACGGCCCGAACCCGGACCTTGAACTAATACTTCCAGTGTCTTCACGCCGTGCTCTTGTGCTTTTTTGCCAGCATCCTCGGCTGCCATCTGCGCCGCATAGGGCGTAGATTTACGTGAGCCCTTAAAGCCCATCGTGCCAGCAGACGACCATGCAATCGCGTTGCCTTGAACGTCCGAAATCAGGATCTTGGTATTGTTGAACGATGAATTAACATGTGCTACACCAGAGGCGATATTCTTGCGGACTTTTTTCTTTGTGCGTGTTTTTTCGCGTGCCATTGATCAAACCCTCCTATTTCTTCTTGCCGGCAATAGCCCGTGCGGGGCCTTTGCGAGTGCGAGCGTTGGTGTGGGTGCGTTGGCCACGTACAGGCAGGCCGCGACGGTGACGAATGCCACGGTAGCAACCAAGGTCCATCAGACGCTTGATGTTCATTTGTGTCTCACGACGCAGGTCACCTTCAACATTGAAGTTGGCGTCGATATGTTCGCGGATGGACAGAACCTCGGTATCTGACAATTCGTTAACACGACGGGTGACGTCGATTTTAACGGCTTCGCAGATGGCCTCGGCTGAAGTTGTGCCAATTCCGGTGATATAAGTCAGGGCGATCGGGACCCGTTTATGGGTCGGGATATTTACGCCGGCAATACGTGCCACGTGTCACATTCCTTTTTGTTGCGGTTCCGTAATTCCGGAACCTTTTTTCACAACCAAAGCCCGAAGGAATAACCTTGCGGGCCATCGTTGAATTCCTATTTCATACTGCACAAACCATCGCTTGATTAAGCATGGTGATATTAAGCATGGTGATTCTTGTCTCGAAGTGTCGTGATTTATGGCGTTTTCAGGGGGTGGTCAAGGGGGGACGCCACTTAGTTTAACGCTTTGCTAATCTCGGCTGCAACTTCCTCGATTTCACCCAGCCCGTTTACCGGGCGCAGGTCGCCTTTGGCGTAGTAATAACCGATCAGTGGCGATGTCTTTTTGTAGTATTCCATCAGCCGTGTGCGCAGGGCTTCCTCATTATCATCGGCACGGCGCTTCATGTCGCTTTGTCCACATGCATCACACACTTCGGCAACCTTGGGGCGTTTGGTTTTGTCGTGATACACCTCGCCACAATTGCCGCACGTGAAACGGCCAGTGATCCGTTTCACCAGCGCATCATCATCGACGCGCATTTCGATCACCGCATCAAGTGTCTTGCCGTGCTTCTTTAGCAATTCCCCTAACGCATCGGCCTGTGCCAATGTGCGCGGGAAGCCGTCAAAGAGAAAACCACCGCCGTTGTCGCCCTGTAGCTTTTCCTCGATCAACCCGATCACGATTTCATCGGTTACCAACTGTCCGGCAGCCATCACTTTGGCCACTTGTTTACCCATCTCGGTGCCGCTGTCTTTGGCTTCTCGCAGCATATCTCCAGTCGAAAGCTGGATCATGCCCCGTTCTTCAACCAAACGACGTGCTTGTGTGCCTTTGCCAGCACCAGGTGGCCCGAGAAGGATAATGTTCATTTTCTGCTTGTCACCTTGTTGCGGCGCTTCTTGCCGCGCAATTGCGACTTCTCAATCAGCCCCTCATACTGATGAGCCAACATATGCGATTGCACTTGCTGGATTGTATCCATCGTTACCGAAACCACAATCAGCACTGACGTGCCGCCAAAATAGAACGGGATTGCGAACTCGTTGCGCAGAATCTCCGGCAGCAAGCAAACCGCCGCCAAATATGCCGATCCAAGAACCAACAACCGAGTAACGACATAATCCAGATACTCCTCCGTCTTCTTGCCGGGCCGGATGCCGGGAACAAACCCGTTTTGATTTTTCAGATTCTCGGCCACATCTTCGGTTTTGAATGCCACATTATAAGTGTAAAAGAACGTGAAAAACACAATCATCGCCGTAAAGAACAACAGATACAGCGGCTGGCCGGGACCAAAATAGGCCATAATTGTCGACATGATTGGCCCGGTCTGTTGCCCGGAAAATGTTGCCATTGTGGTGGGCAACAGCAAAAGGCTTGAGGCAAAGATGGCCGGGATCACGCCAGCGGGATTTACCTTGACGGGCAGGTGCGAATTGCTGCCGTCATAAACCTTCATGCCAACCTGACGGCGTGGATATTGAATGTGTATCTTTCGCAGGGCGCGCTCCATGAACACCACGAAGGCAATCACAGCAATCACCATCAAAATAACAACAACAATCACGGCGGGGCTAATAGCGCCCGACCGTCCCGATGCCAGAAACTGGGCCAATGCGGCGGGTATTTCAGCAACAATGCCAACAAAGATGATCAGCGAAATGCCGTTGCCGATGCCGCGTGCGGTGATCTGTTCACCCAGCCACATCAGGAACATGGTGCCGCCAACCAGCGTAATCACAGTGGCCGCTTGAAAATACAGACCGGGTGCGCTGACAAGCCCGCCAGCCTCAAGAGATTTGGCCAAACCAAACGCCTGGAACGTCGCCAGCAATACGGTGCCGTAGCGTGTATACTGGTTGATCTTCTTGCGGCCCTGTTCGCCTTCTTTTTTCAATTGCTGAAGCGGTGCCCACATGGCCGTCAGCAACTGGATAATGATCGATGCAGAAATGTAGGGCATGATCCCGAGCGCGAAAATACCCATCCGGCCAAGTGCACCACCGGTGAACATTTGCAGCATACCACCAAGGCCGCCAGAAATATCGGCCATAAAGTTCCGCAGGGCGGCCCCATCAATCCCGGGAACCGGAATAAACGTGCCAAGACGGTAAACCATCAACAAGCCGATGGTGAAAATTATGCGCGAGCGCAGTTCGCCGGATTTGGCAAAAGCGCCCCAGCTCATGTTGGCTGCCATTTGTTCTGCTGCGGATGCCATATAGGGCCTCGTTGTTAAATGATAACGCCGCCTACCCGGCTTTCCGGTTGGCGGCGTTAGGAAAGCTTAAATCTATGTAAGCGCCCGAAAGGCCACCTTCAAGGGATTATTCAGCAATCGCAGCCGCCTTTGGCGCTGTTGTGACCTTTAGTGAACCACCAGCCTTCTCGACAGCGTCAATAGCGGCCTTGGAGGCACCGGTTACTTCCAGCTTCACTTTGGATGTGATCTCGCCTTTGGCAAGGATGCGCACACCGTCCAGGATCCGGCGCACAACGCCGGCTTCCAGTAATACTTCTTCGGTGATCGCTTTCTTGGCGTCCAGCTTTTTAGCATCGATGAATTTTTGCAGGATTAGCAAGTTCACCACAGCAAAGCTTTTTCTGTTACGGCTATTAAAGCCACGCTTTGGCAGACGTTGGTAGAGGGGCATTTGGCCGCCTTCAAAACCTTTGATCGCCACGCCTGAGCGGGATTTTTGACCCTTGATACCACGACCACCGGTTTTACCAGTGCCGGAGCCTGGGCCACGACCAATACGTTTACGGGGTTTGGTTGCGCCATCATTGTCGCGCAGTTCATGCAGTTTCATTTCGCTCTCTCCTTGCCGGATATGGTCGCGAGCGTAAGGACCAACCACGGCTTCAATGTTTCATACCAGTGGCARTAGACTCACCACTGGGCGCGTATAGACGGATGCAGGGCGTGGAGCAAGCATCAATCCAGTGCGTCAATCATTTCGGACAAATGTGCGATGCGTCCAGTCAGATCAGATCTCAATTCCTCCAGCTCATCCTTTAGGTTTTGCTTTGTGGTTGTCATACGTTTGCCATCGGCCAGAATGGAATCCAGCTCGGCAATGGCACGCCCCAATATTGGCGAAATATCATAGCGGATTGCCTCGGCTCCGCGCAGCTCGGAGCCCGGCATCGGCTTGCTGACGCGCTTGAATTCATAACGCCGCCGCTTGGGCAGGAATGAATTCTTCGGACGTCGGTAATCGATCTTCAAAACGTCCATATCCTCGGTGACATGCACGGTTGTATATCCAATGATTTGCTCGGGGTTAAGCACGCCCATTTCGACCAGATTCGGAGTTTTGGTTTTCATGTGGCTATCCCTTGTTGGTTATTGCATTTAATTGTTAATCCCCACGAGACTAACCCGTTCTCGCGCCGAAACAACCGATAATCATGATTTATGTTTCTTTGCTGCGAGGCGACCTATTCGGCCTCACGCGCTGCCATCGCCGCCAGCGTGTCTTTTTCGCGCTCGACCGCTGCCAGCACGATACGGGCAGTTTCGGGCGGCAGATCCAGCGCCAAAGCGGCTGCATGGCCGTGGCTGGACATTTTACGCAGGGTTTTGCCGACGATGTCGATCAGTTTATCATCGTCATAGTCGGAAAACTTGGTGACGAAATCGTCCCAGTAGTAGTTCAGAAACACCACATCGACGACATTTTCCAAGGCTTGCGAATCTGCCTCGCGTTTTAGACGTTCCTTGCGAAGGAAGGTCCCGATCAGCGTGATGTCATCAGCCGAATAGCCATTGTCATCCATAATGCTGCCGACCAGATCGGCGTGCAACTGACGCATGCCTAGGCGCCATTTTTGATAGCCTTCCTTGTTGCGTGGAAAGGTGTCACGCGGGATTTGCCAGCGGCGGATATGCTGGGCGCGAGCCGCGATGCGCAACAGTTCGGAGGCATCCGGATACATCCGCTGCATGGTTTCGGTCATCCGGTCGGCATAGACGGTTTCAAAGGGTTGCTCGGTGCCGTCGACGGTGATTGATCTGGGGTCTTCGGCATTCACGGCATCGATGGCTTTGATCACAGCGTTGAATTGTTCGGTTGGGGTAAAGGGCATTTAGGTTTCTCCTGATTCTGCGCAGGAGTCAGTATAGYGAATGCGGGATCAAGAGGAAGGGTGMYRKWRKSYAKMSMMMRACRCYSSGWGKKYSCMYSWRKSGTYTWKYWKWMWSWGYSSCACCMRAAMYCKYWSAAMRMYYTCGGGCCGTTTTCTTTCAAAGAAAACGCTTAACCGCGTTCCTCGATGATTTCAACCAGATGCGAGATCTTGTTGACCATGCCGCGCACGGCGGGTGTGTCTTCAAGCTCGCGGGTTTTGTGCATCTTGTTCAGACCCAAACCAATCAGTGTCTGGCGCTGTTTGGCCGGACGGCGGATTGGCGAGCCGATCTGTTTTACAACGATAGTTTTAGCCATCTGATCAGCCCTTCCTATGCTTCTGCCGGTGCGTCAGCAGCCGGTTTGTCAGCAGGTTTACCCAGAATATCGGCAACCTTTTTACCACGACGCTGTGCAACATTGCGCGGGCTGGATTCTTTTTTCAGACCGTCCATTGTGGCGCGGATCATGTTGTAAGGGTTTTGCGAACCAAGCGATTTGGCCACAACATCCTTAATACCGAGCATTTCAAACACAGCACGCATCGGACCACCGGCAATAATACCGGTCCCCTCGGGCGCTGTGCGCATCACAACCTTGCCGGCACCGTGGCGACCGTTAATGTCGTGGTGCAGCGTGCGGCCTTCGCGCAGCGGCACACGGATCAACTGGCGCTTGGCCTGCTCGGTAGCTTTGCGGATCGCTTCGGGAACTTCTTTGGCTTTACCTTTGCCAAAGCCGACGCGGCCCTTTTGATCACCAACAACCACAAGGGCTGCGAAACCGAAACGCTTACCACCCTTAACGGTTTTGGAAACGCGGTTGATCGCAACAAGACGATCGGCGAATTCTGGGTTTTCATCACGATCGCGACGACCACCCCGATTATTATCTCTAGCCATTCACTCGTCTCCTAAAACTTGAGGCCGCCTTCACGGGCAGCGTCGGCCAAGGCCTTGACTTTACCGTGAAAGAGGAAGCCGCCGCGGTCGAAATAACATTCCGATACTTTGGCTTTCTTTGCGCGTTCTGCAATCGCAGCGCCAACTTTGGCGGCTGCTTCGACGTTGTTTTTGCCAACCATACCCAAGGCTTTTTCCATAGTGGAAGCCGAGGCCAGTGTGACGCCGTTTACATCGTCGATCAGCTGAACGCTGATGTTTTTGTTGCTGCGGTGAACGGAAAGACGCGGACGCCCGTTCGCATTTTTGCGCAACCTGTTCCGAACGCGCAGGCGGCGTTTCTGAAACAGAACTCTTTTGCTGTTTGCCATACCCGTGGTCCTTACTTCTTCTTACCTTCTTTGCGGAAGATATATTCATCTTTATACTTGATGCCCTTGCCCTTATAGGGCTCCGGTTTACGCCAAGCGCGAATTTCCGCAGCAAACTGACCAACACGCTGGCTATCAATGCCCTCGATGATGATTATAGTTTGCTTTGGAACAGTGGCCGTCACATCGGACGGCACCTCAATATTAACGTCGTGTGACAGACCAAGCGTCAACTTCAGGATATTGCCCTGTAGTGATGCCCGATACCCGATACCGTTCAGTTCCAGCTCTTTCTTGTAGCCTTCTGTCACGCCCGTCACCAAGTTGGCGACCATCGTGCGGCTCATGCCCCACTGYTGGCGCGCSCGTTTGGAYGASCCGCGTGGSKYRAYSGAAACGASWTYGCCRTCAAYRGYRAGYGTCACATCRTCSGTKGCKKKAAAGCTRMGSGTSCCTTTGGGSCCCTTAACTTCGATGGTCTGRCCGGACASRGAKGCGSTWACRCCRCTKGGCAKWTCGACCGSTTTYTTACCAATWCKMGACATATCRKYNCCCCTAGAATACGGWGCAGAGCACTTCGCCGCCAAYATTGGCATTGCGTGCAGCAGCATCCGACATCACACCCTTGGACGTGGAGACAATCGAAACACCAAGGCCCTGACGGACTGTTGGGATCTCTTTAACGCCCATGTAAACGCGACGCCCAGGGGTCGAAACCCGCTTCAGTTCACGAATGACAGGGGTGCCATCGAAATATTTAAGGCTGATTTCAATCGCCGGATGGCCATCGGCCCCGGTGGTTGGCTCGTAGCCACGAATGTAGCCTTCATCAGCCAGCACATCCAACACCCGAGCACGAAGCTTGGAGGCAGGTGTGATGACGGTGGACTTACCGCGCATCTGGGAATTCCGGATACGGGTGAGCATGTCGCCGATAGGATCGTTCATATCGTTCTCTCCCTTACCAGCTAGACTTGACCAAGCCGGGGATCAGGCCATTCGAGCCAAGTTCCCGCAGCGCGATCCGCGATATTTTGAACTTACGATAGTAAGCATGAGGACGACCCGTCAGCTGACAGCGGTTATGAAGCCGTGTTGCCGATGAATCACGTGGTAGTTTCGCCAATTTCAGGGTCGCCTTAAAGCGCTCTTCCATTGGTTTGCTTTCGTCTTTTACGATCTCTTTCAGCGCGGCCCGTTTAGCGGCATATTTTACCACCAACTTTTGGCGCTTCAGTTCACGTTCAACCATTGCTTTTTTAGCCATGTTTTAACTCCTACGCGCTCTGACTTACGAAAGGCATGTTGAGTGCTTTCAGCAATGCCTCCCCTTCCGCATCAGTCTTTGCGGTGGTCGCGATTACGATGTCCATTCCCCAGATTTCATCGACTTTATCATAGTCAACTTCGGGGAAAACGATGTGCTCTTTCAGACCCATTGCATAGTTGCCACGACCGTCAAACGATTTGGCGGAAATACCGCGGAAATCTCGGACGCGAGGCAGCGCAACAGTGACCAGGCGGTCCAGAAATTCATACATCTGGTTGCCACGCAGCGTAACTTTGACACCCAGCGGCATATCTTCACGAACCCGAAAGCTTGCGACAGATTTTTTAGCCTTGGTGATCACGACCTTCTGGCCGGCAATCGCCGTCAACTCAGCCTCGGCTGATTTGATTTTCTTGGTGTCTTTTACAGTTTCGCCGATGCCCATATTCAGCACGATTTTATCGAGCCGCGGGATCATCATATCGTTTTTGTAAGAGAACTGTTCCTTCAACGCGGCACGAACGGTGTCTTTATACAGCACCTTCATGCGCGGGGTGTATTTTGCAGTGTCCAGCATTATACAGTCTCCCCTGTTGTTTTGGCGAAACGAACCTTTTTGCCGTCTTCCWTGCGGAAGCCAACGCGGGTCGCCTTGCCTTTGCCGTCCAGCAGAGCCAGATTTGACAACTGGATCGGCATCGCTTGCGGGATGCGACCGCCCTGGGCATTTTGGGATTGCTTAACGTGGCGGATGGAAACATTCACACCCTCAACGATGGCTTTACCGGTTGACGGAGCAACGGACGAAATTTCACCCTCTTTGCCTTTGTCCTTGCCGGTCAGCACGATGACTTTGTCACCCTTTTTCAACTTGGCGGCCATGTTACAGAACCTCCGGAGCAAGCGAGATGATCTTCATGAAGTTCTTCGCGCGCAATTCACGAACGACTGGCCCAAAGATACGGGTGCCCAGCGGCTCGTTTGCGTTGTTGAGGATAACCGCCGCATTGGTGTCAAAGCGGATGGCAGTGCCGTCTTCACGACGGACTTCTTTGGCAGTGCGCACAACGACGGCCTTACGGACGTCGCCTTTTTTCACGCGACCACGCGGGATGGCTTCCTTGACCGAAACGACAATGACGTCGCCTACGGATGCGTATCTACGCTTGGAACCACCCAGAACCTTGATGCACTGAACACGGCGAGCGCCGCTATTGTCAGCAACATCCAGATTGGTCTGCATCTGGATCATTTGATGTCTCCCGACCTTTGGGGGGCGTTATTGCCTCGTCCCCAGGGTTTCGATTAACTGAAAACTGTTGGCTTATTCGGCCAGCACTTCCCAGCGTTTCGTCTTTGATATTGGCTTGCATTCCTGAATGCGGACTTTGTCACCAACATTAAAAGCGTTCTTTTCATCGTGGGCCCTGTATTTTTTGGACTTACGGATGGTTTTCTTCAGAACAGGGTGCGTAAAGCGACGTTCAACGGAAACYGTGACGGTTTGCTCGTTTTGGTTGCTGGTTACGGTGCCAGTAAGGATACGTTTGGGCATATTACTAGGCTCCTATTCTTCGGCCGCTGCGGCGGCAGCTTTTTCATTGAGAATTGTTTTGACACGGGCTGCATCACGGCGGGCCGTGCGCATACGTGCAGTGGCTTCCACTTGGCCAGTGGCCTGCTGGAAGCGCAGGTTAAACGATTCTTTTTTCAGCCCTGCCAGCTCTTCTTGCAGCTGGTGAGGCGTTTTATCGCGTAGTTCATTGGCGTTCATCGCCTATTTCCTTTTCTCAACATCACCGGCGGGCCCAGATTGGGTCACCCTGATTCCAGTGGAGTGCGTGGTGAAGATGTTCCAATAAGCCGCTATGACCTATAAGGCAAGGGATGATTTGGATTCAATTGTGAATCCGCACAGTGCCTTGTGTATTGGTCCCTCCCTGACACGGATTTCTGAAATTCTGATCAAAAGATGCGAAAACCCCGCCAGAAACTGACGGGGTTTTTATGTCTTCGGTAGGCGGCCCGCTGGTTTTCTTTGAAAACCCGCTACACCGCGCCGCTACAATCTTCGATTGTTGCGGTTTACCAGTCTTCCCGAACAACCGTGCGGGTTTTCACCGGCAGTTTCATCGCGGCCAAACGCAGCGCTTCACGCGCTACAGCATCGGTCACGCCGTCGATTTCAAACAACACGCGGCCAGGTTTAACCTTGGCTGCCCAGAAATCGACAGAACCTTTACCTTTACCCATCCGAACCTCGGTTGGCTTAGAGGTGACAGGCGTGTCTGGGAAAATACGGATCCAGACACGGCCCTGACGTTTCATGTGGCGGGTCATCGCACGACGTGCCGCCTCGATTTGACGGGCTGTAATGCGCTCTGGCTCAATGGTTTTCAGACCRTATGTGCCAAAGTTCAGGGTGGAGCCGCCTTTTGCTTCGCCGCGAATACGACCTTTGTGCATTTTGCGGAATTTAGAACGCTTTGGTTGTAGCATATCTCATACCCTCCTTAGCGACGGCCGCCAGCACCACGTGGTGCAGGGCCTTGCTGGAGTTGCTCTAGCTTACGGTCACGCGCTTGTGGATCGTGTTCCATGATCTCGCCTTTGAAGATCCAGACTTTGATCCCGATGATGCCATAGGCAGTCATCGCTTCTGCGTGTGCGTAATCGATGTCGGCACGCAATGTGTGCAGCGGCACACGACCCTCGCGATACCATTCTGTGCGCGCAATCTCGGCACCGCCAAGACGCCCAGCCACRTTCACACGAATGCCAAGGGCACCCATACGCATGGTGGTTTGAACGGTGCGCTTCATGGCGCGACGGAAGGAAACACGACGCTCCAGCTGTTGCGCAATGTTTTCAGCAACCAGCGCTGCGTCCATTTCAGGTTTGCGAACCTCGACAATGTTCAGGTGCAATTCGCTGTCGGTCATCGCGGCCAGTTTCTTGCGCAGGGTTTCGATGTCTGCGCCTTTCTTGCCGATGATAACGCCAGGACGTGCAGTGTGAACTGTGACGCGGCATTTCTTGTGCGGACGCTCGATGATTACACGGCTGATCCCAGCCTGTTTGCAATCGTCCTTGATGAACGCACGCATTTTGATATCTTCCAGCAGAAGGTTGCCGAAATCTTTGGATTCCGCATACCAGCGGCTGTCCCAAGTACGGTTGATCTGCAGGCGCATACCAATTGGATTAATCTTTTGACCCATTACGATTGCTCCTCAACTTGACGAACTAAAATAGTCAGCTCGGAAAATGGCTTCATGATCTTGCCGAACCGGCCACGGGCACGAGGGCGACCGCGTTTCAATGTCAAATTCTTGCCGGTATAAGCCTCGGCAACAATCAATTCATCAACATCCAGATTGTGGTTGTTTTCAGCGTTCGCAATTGCAGACTGAAGGCATTTCTTCACGTCAGCAGCGATCCGTTTTTTCGAAAACGTAAGGTCCGACAGAGCCTGGCCAACTTTCTTGCCGCGGATCAGTTGTGCGACAAGGTTCAATTTTTGCTGCGAGGTGCGAAGCATTTTGACTTTCGCCATTGCCTCGTTGTCAGCCACGCGGCGTGCATTTTTTTGCTTACTCATGGCTTATTTCCGCTTCGCTTTTTTATCGGCGGCATGACCATGGTATGTCCGAGTTGGCGCATATTCACCAAACTTCTGACCGATCATATCTTCCGATACGTTGACGGGGATGTGTTTGCGGCCGTTGTAAACGCCAAACGTTAACCCTACGAATTGGGGCAGGATCGTCGAGCGACGCGACCAGATTTTGATAACTTCTTTGCGACCAGATTCGCGCGATGCTTCGGCTTTCTTAAGCACATAAGAATCGACAAACGGGCCTTTCCATACAGAACGTGCCATAGTCTAACGTCCCTTCTTCTTAGCGTGACGCGACCGGATAATCAGGCGGCTCGACGCTTTTTTCTTGTTACGGGTGCGGGCACCTTTGGTCGGCTTGCCCCAAGGCGAAACCGGGTGACGACCACCGGACGTACGACCCTCACCACCACCATGCGGGTGATCGACGGGGTTCATAACAACACCACGAACCGAGGGGCGGATGCCCTTGTGGCGGTTACGACCAGCTTTACCAAGGTTCTGGTTCGAGTTGTCAGGGTTGGATACGGCACCAACGGTGCACATGCATTCCTGACGGACCATCCGCAGTTCGCCTGATGACAGACGAATTTGCGCATAACCACCATCACGGCCAACAAACTGCGCGTAAGTCCCGGCAGCACGGGCGATTTGCCCACCCTTGCCAGCCTTCAGCTCGATGTTGTGGATGATTGTGCCGATTGGCAGGCCGGTAAACGGCATCGCGTTACCAGGTTTCACGTCAGCCTTGGCCGATGCGATAACCTTGTCACCAACAGCAAGGCGCTGTGGTGCGATGATGTAGTTTTGCTCGCCATCTTCATATTTGATCAACGCGATGAATGCGGTGCGGTTCGGGTCATACTCGATCCGTTCAACCGTAGCCGAAACATCAAATTTCGTGCGTTTGAAATCAACAATCCGGTACAGACGCTTAGCGCCCCCACCCTTGCGACGCATAGTGATCCGTCCGGTGTTGTTCCGGCCGCCATGTTTGCTCAATCCCTCAGTCAGGGATTTAACAGGACGTCCTTTCCAAAGCTCCGAACGGTCGATCAGMACCARCCCGCGTTGGCCTGGCGTCGTCGGTTTATACGACTTTAGTGCCATGCTTTCTGTCTTCCGTTAGCTTTGAGGCATATGCCTCGGTTAAAATAACCTCAGCCCCGAAAGTTCGGGGCTGAGGTAGATTCAATGCTTACTATCAGAGGCCTGTCGAGACGTCGATAGTGTTTCCCTCTTCGAGAGTCACATAAGCTTTTTTGATGTCTTTGCGTTTGCCCATTTGCCCTTTGAACCGCTTGGCTTTGCCTTTGGTGATGGTCGTATTCACGGCCTTCACTTTGACACCAAACAGGCTTTCGACAGCCTCTTTGATTTGCGGTTTGTTGGCTTCAATCGCCACTTCAAAAACAACAGCGTTATGTTCAGACGCTATAGTTGCTTTTTCGGTGATGATCGGCTTGCGGATCACATCGTAATGTTCTGGCTTCGCGCTCATTTCAGACGTACTCATTTGAGACGGGCCTCCAGTGCTTCGACACCTGCTTTGGTCAACACCAGCGTGTCACGTTTCAGGATGTCATAAACATTTGCGCCCTGTGAAGGCAGGATATCCAGGCCTTCGATGTTACGTGCTGCCTTGGCGAAATTTTCATTCACTTGGGCACCATCAATAACCAGAACACGCTTCCAACCCAACTCCTTGATCGTTTTGGCCAGAGTTGAAGTCTTTGCATCCTTCATATCTGCCGTGTCGATCACAACCAGCTCGCCTGCGCTTGCCTTTGCAGACAGTGCATGACATAGGCCGAGTTTGCGGAATTTCTTCGTCAACTCGTGGCCGTGGCTGCGTGGTGTTGGGCCTTTGTAGACACCACCACCGCGGAAAATCGGCGCCGAGCGAGCACCGTGGCGTGCGCCACCTGTGCCTTTTTGGCGATAGATCTTCTTGGTCGAGCAGCTAACTTCCGAGCGGGTTTTCACCTTGTGAGTGCCCGCTTGGGCATTGTTACGTTGCCAACGCACCACACGGTGCAAAATGTCGGCACGTGGTTCCAGACCAAAGATCGCGTCATCGAGATCAACAGTGCCGGCCTTCTTGGCGTCAAGCTTGATTACATCGGTTTTCATTCTTCAACACCCCCTTCAGCAGGTGCCGCGGCAGGCGCTTCCGTTGCTGTTGCTTCTACGGCTTTGGCAGCCGGTTTCAGCGCAGCAGGGAAAGGAACACCGTCAGGCAGTTTCTTTTTCACAGCGTCTTTGATTGTGACCCAGCCACCTTTGGAACCTGGAACAGCGCCTTTGACCATGATCAGGCCACGGTCGGCATCTGTGCGCACAACTTCAAGATTTTGCGTGGTGATACGGGCAGCGCCCATATGACCGGCCATTTTCTTGCCTTTGAACACTTTGCCAGGGTCCTGACATTGACCGGTAGAGCCGTGCGAACGGTGGCTGATCGACACACCGTGCGTGGCACGAAGGCCCTTAAAGTTGTGACGCYTCATAGCACCAGCAAAGCCTTTACCGATTGATGTGCCGGACACATCGACTTTTTGACCTTCAAGGTAATGATCAGCCGAGATTTCCTCGCCCACACCGATAAGATTATCAGGCGAGACGCGAAATTCAGCGATCTTACGCTTGGGCGCGACTTTGGCGGCAGCAAAGTGACCGCGCATCGCTTGCGATGTGCGTTTTGCCTTGGCCGTGCCGGCACCCAGTTGAACAGCTGTATAGCCGTCTTTTTCAACTGTGCGGTTTGCAACAACCTGTAGGTTGTCGAGAAGAAGAACAGTCACAGGAATCTGCTTTCCGTCCTCCATGAAAAGACGGGTCATGCCCAWCTTTTTTGCGATTACACCAGAGCGCATCTGTTCTGCCCTCCTTAAACTTTGATCTCGACGTCAACACCAGCCGCAAGATCGAGCTTCATCAGCGCATCTACGGTTTGAGGTGTCGGGTCGACGATATCCAGCAGGCGTTTATGCGTGCGGATCTCGAACTGTTCACGAGCTTTCTTGTTCACGTGTGGACTACGTAGAACGGTGAATTTTTCAATCTTGTTCGGCATCGGAATCGGACCGCGCACTGTGGCACCTGTCCGTTTAGCGGTATTGACGATCTCTTGGGTGCYGGCATCCAGTACCCGATAGTCAAACGCTTTCAGCCGAATGCGAATGGTTTGGCTTTTCATCTATTTAGCCTTTCGCGGCGTTAGAGTTGATAGGAGGACCACCGGCTCATCCGGTGGCCCTCATCGAACCCGTAAGTTCATTATTCGATAATTTTAGAAACCACACCGGCGCCAACTGTCCGGCCACCCTCGCGGATCGCAAAGCGCARACCGTCTTCCATGGCGATCGGCGCGATCAGTTCAACTTCGAACTTCAGATTGTCGCCAGGCATCACCATTTCTGTGCCAGATGGCAGCGTAACTGTGCCCGTTACATCCGTTGTCCGGAAGTAAAACTGTGGGCGATAGTTCGCAAAGAACGGCGTGTGACGGCCACCCTCTTCTTTGGTCAGGATATAGGCTTCGGCCTCGAATTTGGTGTGCGGCTTGACCGAACCTGGCTTGCACAGGATCTGGCCACGCTCAACGCCGTCACGGTCAATACCGCGCAAAAGAACACCAACGTTATCACCGGCTTCACCACGATCCAACAGCTTGCGGAACATTTCAACGCCCGTGCAAGTGGTCTTGCTTGTGTCGCGGAGACCGACGATTTCGATCTCTTCGCCAACGTTGATCACGCCACGTTCGATACGGCCCGTTACAACAGTCCCACGGCCGGAAATCGAGAACACATCCTCGATTGGCAGCAAGAATGGCTGGTCAATTGCACGCTCTGGAAGCGGGATATAGTCGTCAACAGCGGCCATCAGTTTGCGAATGGATTCTTCGCCAATCTCGGGGTCGCGGCCTTCCATTGCGGCCAGAGCAGAGCCCATGATCACAGGAATGTCGTCGCCAGGGTAATCGTAGGACGACAGCAGCTCGCGGATTTCCATTTCAACCAGCTCGAGCAGCTCGTCATCGTCGACCTGATCAACTTTGTTCATGTAGACAACCATGTAAGGGATGCCAACTTGGCGACCCAGCAGGATGTGCTCGCGAGTTTGTGGCATTGGGCCGTCGGCTGCGTTCACAACCAAGATAGCGCCATCCATTTGAGCCGCACCAGTGATCATGTTTTTCACATAATCGGCGTGACCCGGGCAATCAACGTGCGCGTAGTGACGGTTTTCAGTCTCATACTCAACGTGGGCTGTCGAAATGGTGATGCCACGCGCTTTTTCTTCGGGCGCGCCGTCAATTTCGTCATAGGCGGTGAATTCACCAAAATATTTGGTGATCGCTGCCGTCAATGTCGTCTTGCCGTGGTCAACGTGGCCGATTGTGCCGATGTTAACGTGCGGTTTATTACGTTCAAACTTTTCCTTAGCCATGGTGGCCTCCTTACTGAATTATGCTAAACGCCACCGCGTTTAAGCGAATTTTGCCTGAATTTCGTCCGAGATTGTCTGCGGAACGGGGTCATAATGATCGAACTGCATCGAGAAGTTCGCACGGCCCGAAGACATGGACCGCAAATTGTTGATGTAGCCGAACATGTTGGCCAGCGGCACGAATGCTTCAATCGCAATCGCGTTGCCGCGTGAGTCTTGACCCTGAACCTGACCACGACGCGAGGTCAGGTCGCCAATGATATTACCGGTGTATTCGTCCGGCGTAATCACTTCGACTTTCATGATTGGCTCGAGCATTTTTGCACCGGCTTTGCGCAAACCTTCACGCATCGCAGCACGGGCACAAATTTCAAAGGCCAGAACCGAGGAATCAACATCGTGGTAAGCACCGTCAAGCAGGACCACCTTGAAGTCGATCACGGGGAAACCTGCCAGCGGGCCAGAGTCCATCACCGATTTGATGCCTTTTTCAACACCCGGGATGTATTCTTTAGGCACGTTGCCGCCAACGACTTTGCTCTCGAAGGAAAACCCTTCGCCAGGCTCGGTCGGCATGATCACCATTTTGATGCGGGCGAACTGACCGGAACCACCAGATTGTTTCTTGTGGGTGTAGTCAATTTCAGCYTCGTGRCCRATGGTCTCGCGRTAAGCAACCTGAGGCGCACCAATGTTGGCMTCRACYYYGAATTCACGSYKCAGACGGTCCACCAGRATMTCSAGGTGRAGTTCACCCATGCCCTTCATGATGGTTTGACCCGATTCAAAATCGGTTTCAACCCGGAAGGATGGATCCTCGGCTGCCAAACGGGCCAGACCCGTCGACATTTTCTCTTGGTCGGCTTTGGTTTTTGGCTCGACAGCAATCTCGATCACCGGATCGGGGAATGTCATTGTTTCCAGAACCACCGGATCAGCAACAGAACAAAGCGTATCACCCGTGGTGGTTTGCTTCAGGCCAGCCAGCGCAATGATGTCGCCCGCCCATGCTTCTTCGATTTCTTCACGGTTGATCGAGTGCATCATCATCATCCGGCCAACGCGTTCTTTTTTGCCTTTGGTCGAGTTGATGATGTTGTCGCCCTTTTTCAGGAAGCCCGAATAGATCCGGGTGAAGGTCAGCGAGCCAACAAACGGGTCGTTCATGATTTTGAACGCCAGCGCCGAAAACGGCATGTCATCGTCTGCACGACGCGGGATGTCACGGGTCTCGGTTTCGTCACCGGGTTTGAAGCCCATGTAATCAACAACGTCCAGCGGGCTGGGCAGAAAGTCGATCACAGCGTTCAACAGCGGCTGAACACCTTTGTTTTTGAAGGCAGATCCGGCCAGCATCGGCACGAACTTCATTGCAATTGTACCCGCGCGGATCAGTTTGCGCAGGGTTGCGACATCTGGCTCGTTACCTTCCAGATAGGCTTCCATTGCGTCATCATCCATATCGACAGCAAGTTCGATCATGGTTGCGCGGCGATCATCGGCCTCGGCTTGCAGCTCGGGGCGAATGTCACGAATTTCCCAAGATGCGCCAAGATCTTCGCCAATCCAGACCCACTCCTGCATGGTGATCAGATCAACGATGCCTTCCAGTTCGGTTTCAGCCCCGATCGGGAACTGAACCGGGCAAGGGATCGCACCTGTGCGGTCTTTGATCATATTAACGCAGTTTTGGAAATCGGCGCCGATTTTGTCCATTTTATTCACGAAAACAATCCGCGGAACCTTGTAACGGTCAGCCTGACGCCAAACAGTTTCTGTTTGTGGCTCGACACCGGCATTGGCATCCAGCAGCGCAATCGCGCCATCCAGAACCGCCAGGGAACGCTCAACTTCGATGGTAAAATCAACGTGTCCAGGGGTGTCGATGATGTTCATACGATGCTTTTCAGTATCGTCTTTTACACCATCAGATGTGTGGGCCCAGAATGTAGTGGTAGCCGCAGATGTAATGGTGATCCCGCGTTCCTGCTCCTGCTCCATCCAGTCCATTGTCGCCGCGCCATCATGCACTTCGCCAATGTTGTGGGATTTACCAGTGTAATACAGGATGCGCTCGGTGCAGGTGGTTTTACCTGCATCGATATGCGCCATGATGCCGAAGTTACGGTATCGGTCTAGTGGATATTCGCGTGCCATTTTCTCGGGCCTAACCTTAAAGTGTTACCAGCGGTAATGGCTGAAAGCTTTGTTCGCTTCGGCCATTTTGTGGACGTCTTCGCGTTTCTTGACGGCGGTGCCGCGGCTGCTGACTGCATCCATCAGCTCACCGGCAAGGCGCTCTTCCATTGTGTTCTCGTTGCGCTTGCGGGCAGCGGTGATCAGCCAGCGGATGGCCAATGCTTCGCGGCGCTCCGGGCGCACTTCGACAGGAACCTGATAGGTTGCACCACCAACCCGGCGCGAGCGAACCTCGACAGACGGTTTGATATTGTCGATGGCTTCATGGAAGACCTCGACAGGGGCGCGTTTCAGCTTTTCTTCAACGCGATCAAACGCATTGTAGACGATGCTTTCGGCAATAGACTTTTTGCCATCAATCATCAGGTTGTTCATAAATTTCGTAAGAATGCGGTCACCAAATTTGGCGTCCGGCAATACTTCACGTTTCTCTGCGGCGTGGCGGCGTGACATCTCGCGCTCTCCTTACTTCGGCTTCTTGGCGCCGTATTTCGAACGGCGTTGTTTACGGTCTTTAACGCCTTGGGTATCCAGAACACCACGCAGGATGTGGTAACGRACRCCGGGCAAATCYTTYACGCGWCCGCCRCGGATCAKWACCACWGAGTGCTCYTGMAGGTTRTGRCYYTCRCCTGGRATATAACYRATCACYTCRAAACCGTTGGTYARRCGAAYCTTCGCAACTTTMCGMAKMGCSGAGTTCGGYTTYTTTGGTGTTGTTGTATAAACACGCGTGCAGACGCCGCGTTTTTGCGGGCATCCCTCCAGATGGAGCGACTTCGAGCGTTTAACTTTTGGCCGCCGCGGCTTGCGGATAAGCTGTTGTATCGTTGGCATTCAGGTCTATCCCCGTGTTGCAACRCATTAAAATTTCACGCGGATCAAACACCCGCACAGCGCAAAAACCACATCCGCCCAAATTGCGGGACGATATGGAGGGTATACCAGAGGATCGGAGCGCCAGCCCGGATCGTGACCACTACTAGTTTTAAGTCGGACAAACGGGAATTTACCCTGCCCAATTGGCCGCTGTTTAGGGGGAGTCGCAGCACATGTCAACAGCCTCTACCCTGCTTTTGCAGCTGAAGTTATCWTATACGCAGACCAGTCACAGCTGGGGCTTTGGCGGTATGTGCCAATCGACGTTCCCGATAGAATGTAAACGCACCCGTTACGACAACGATTCCGATGCCCAGCATAGTCAGTGTGTCCGGCCAATCGCCGAATATGACAAAGCCCAGCAGCAACGCCCAGAGCAAGCTGGTATAGCGGAACGGTGCGATAAAGCTGGTTTCGCCGACCCGCATAGTCATTACGCTGAACAGGTAGCCGCCGATGATAAATAACGTCGCGCCCGCGAGCAGGCCTGCGGATTTCCCGCTGATCGCAACCCATTCGACATTCAGAGACCCGACGGCTGCAAAGCCAACAACCCCGATWGCCCCGATCAGCGCAATCGTGACCGAAGAAATTCCCGCCGAAAGACGCCGCGCACAAAGATCGCGCACCGTAACGAAACCAACCGCAATCAATGCATACATCGCGTAGGTATCGAGCCCAGTAATGCCGTCACGCACGATGATCATCACCCCGACAAACCCGATCATAATCGCCAGCAGTCGCCGCCAACCCAGTTTTTCACCAAACAGCATTGCGCCTGCCAGCGTCACCGTCAGTGGCAGCACCTGAAGGATGGCCGTGACATTGGCAATCGGCATATGGAACAACGCTGTGATAAAGAAATAGGTCGCGCCGATTTCCGATAGGCTCCGAGTGAGCACCAGCGCCCAGTCACGCCGTGACATCCTAAAATCCAGCCCGCCCAGCCAGCGCGACATCAGCACCATCAACACGACGGTAGCGACCCCGCGCAACAGGATAGCCTGAAACAGTGGCACATCGTCCAGCAGCACCTTCATACAGGCGTCATTGAACACAAAGGCCGCCATGCTGCCCATCATCAGTAACGCACCGCGCATGTTGTCCGAGAGCGCACTCATCCAGTTATCTTTCTATGTCAGAATTCTGTCGGCACCAATAATGATTGGCCAACACATCGCACCGTATGAATGAAACCTGTTTGTGTCTACCGACAAAGCAAAATGGCCCCCGCATTTATCATACGGGGGCCATTGTTAGCTTGGGTCGGGTTTTGCTTATTCGTCGCGGCTCTCGGGTGTGTCCACCAGACCACTGGAAAACACATCACCACCGACAATATCTTCCACGGGAGCGGCCAAACGCGCGGCTTCTTCTGCTTCTTTGCGGCGAGCCTCAATGACTACGTTATCACGGTCCTGAGCGATTTTACGCGACTGCATGGTTGCCCCGCCGGTGCCGGCAGGGATCAGGCGGCCAACGATCACGTTTTCCTTAAGCCCGACCAGTTTGTCACGCTTGCCCTGAACCGATGCTTCGGTCAGAACCCGCGTGGTTTCCTGGAACGAYGCCGCCGAGATAAAGCTGCGTGTTTGCAACGATGCCTTGGTGATCCCCAACAGGATCGGCTCGCCTTTGGCCTCGCGAACGCCTTTGGCTTTCGCCTTCTCGTTCGCCAGAACAAACTCGGCTTTATCGACGTGTTCGCCTTTCAGCAGCGTGGTTTCACCGCTGTCCTGGATTTCCCATTTTTGCAGCATCTGGCGCACGATCACTTCGATGTGCTTATCGTTGATCTTCACGCCTTGCAGACGGTAAACATCCTGCACTTCGTCAACCATGTAGTTGGCCAGCGCCTCGACCCCCATAACCGCCAGAATATCGTGCGGGGCCGGGTTGCCGTCCATGATGTATTCACCCTTCTGGATGAAATCGCCCTCGGCCACAGGAATGTGTTTGCCTTTGGGCACCATGTATTCGACGGTCTCCATCGTTTCATCCGCTGGTTCAATCGAGATGCGGCGCTTGTTTTTATAGTCGCGTCCGTAACGCACGTAGCCATCGATTTCAGCGATGATCGCGTGGTCTTTGGGGCGACGGGCTTCAAACAGTTCGGCCACACGCGGCAGGCCACCGGTGATGTCCTTGGTTTTGGCACCCTCGCGCGGGATCCGCGCAATCACGTCACCGGCCTTGATCTCGTCACCGTCTTCCACCGATAGAATGGCATCCACCGACATGGCATAGGCCATCGGGTGTCCAGCCGCGTTCATCACAGCCTCGCCTTTTTTGTCCAGAATGATGATTTCAGGTTTCAGCTCATTGCCTTTGGGGGCCGTGCGCCAGTCAACAATGATTTTCTGGGTCATGCCGGTCGCATCATCGGTTTCTTCGCGAACCGCGATACCAGCAATCAGATCGACGTATTTCACTGTGCCGCCTTTTTCGGTGATGATCGGCAGGGTGTATGGATCCCATTCAAACATCTTGTCGCCACGGTTGATTTTCTGACCGTCTTTGACATGCACCTTGGAGCCATACGACAGCTTGTGATGCGCACGTTCCTGACCATTGTCATCAATAATCACCAGCTGCATAGAGCGGCCCATGACGACCATATCGCCATTGGCATTTTTCAGCAGATTGGCATTTTTGAACCCGATGGTGCCGGTTTGGGACGCCTCAAGGAACGATTGCTGGCCACCTTGGGCAATACCGCCAATGTGGAACGTCCGCATTGTCAGCTGTGTGCCGGGCTCGCCGATTGACTGCGCGGCTATAATACCGACAGCTTCGCCTTGGTTCACCAATGTACCGCGTGCAAGGTCACGACCGTAACACGCTGCACAAACGCCTTCTTCGGATTCACACGTCAGAGGCGAGCGCATCCGCACTGTTGCCAGATCAGCCTTGTCGATCTTGTCGGCCATATACTCGTCAATCAGCTCGTTCTTCTTGACCAGCACTTCGCCTGTGGCTGGATTGATAATGTCCTCGGCAGCAACTCGGCCCAGCAGACGTTCGGCCAGCGACGCAACAACTTCACCATCGTTCACCGCAGCGGATGCTGTGATCGATTTTTCAGTGCCGCAATCTTCCATGCGGATAATGCAATCCTGTGCAACATCCACCAGACGACGTGTCAGGTAACCCGAGTTCGCAGTCTTAAGCGCCGTATCGGCCAGACCTTTACGCGCCCCGTGGGTCGAGTTGAAGTATTCAAGAACGGTCAGACCTTCCTTAAAGTTCGAGATAATCGGCGTTTCGATGATCTCGCCGGATGGTTTGGCCATCAGACCGCGCATACCACCCAGCTGTTTCATCTGCGCGGGGGACCCACGCGCACCGGAGTGGGCCATCATGTAAACGCTGTTCGGCTCCATTTCGGCACCGGCATCATCCAGATGCACCGCCGACATTGCGCTCATCATCGCGTCCGCAACTTCATCGGAACATTTCGACCAGGCATCGACAACTTTGTTATACTTCTCGCCCTGTGTGATCAGGCCATCCATATATTGCTGTTCRAATTCKYYMACYTGWTYKYKCRCWSCAKYAACRAWSGYMSWYWYRTTATCGGGGATCAGCATGTCGTCTTTACCAAACGAGATGCCGGCCTTGAATGATTCACGGAAGCCGACAGTCATGATCTGGTCACAGAAAATGACCGATTCTTTCTGACCGCAATAACGGTAAACCGTATCAATCACCTTTTGCACTTCGTTTTTGCGCAGCAGCTGGTTGACCAGATCAAACGGCGCCTTGGCGTTCAACGGCAGCAATACCCCCAAACGCATCCGGCCCGGTGTGGTTTCAAAGCGCTTCAGCACTTCGTTGCCTTCTTCATCGATCTGCGGAATACGTGCGATGATTTTAGCGTGCAGATGCACTACACCCGCGTCCAGCGCGTGTTGCACTTCTTCGACGTCAGCAAACATCATGCCTTCGCCTTTCATGCCTTCGCGCATCATCGTGACGTAATACAGACCCAAAATCATATCCTGCGACGGCACAATAATCGGTGCCCCGTTTGACGGGGACAACACGTTGTTGGTCGACATCATCAGCACGCGTGCTTCCAGCTGCGCCTCAAGGCTCAGCGGGATGTGAACCGCCATTTGGTCACCGTCAAAGTCGGCGTTAAACGCGGAACAGACCAGCGGGTGCAACTGGATCGCTTTGCCTTCAATCAGCACAGGTTCAAACGCCTGAATGCCCAAACGGTGCAATGTCGGCGCACGGTTCAGCATCACCGGATGTTCACGAATCACTTCGTCCAGAATATCCCAGACTTCGGGGCGTTCTTTTTCAACCAGCTTCTTGGCTTGCTTCACGGTCGAGGACATACCTTTGGCCTCAAGCCTTGAGTAGATGAACGGCTTGAACAGCTCCAGCGCCATCTTTTTGGGCAAACCACATTGGTGCAGTTTCAATTCCGGCCCCGTCACAATCACCGAGCGGCCCGAGAAATCGACCCGTTTACCCAAAAGGTTCTGGCGGAAGCGGCCTTGCTTGCCTTTCAGCATGTCGGACAGCGATTTCAGCGGGCGCTTGTTGGCCCCTGTAATCACCCGGCCACGACGACCGTTGTCAAACAGCGCATCGACAGATTCCTGCAACATACGTTTTTCGTTACGCACAATGATGTCAGGCGCGCGCAGCTCGATCAGGCGCTTCAAACGGTTGTTCCGGTTGATCACCCGACGATACAGATCGTTCAGGTCGGACGTGGCAAAACGGCCCCCATCCAGCGGCACCAGTGGGCGCAATTCTGGCGGGATCACCGGAACAACGGTCATGATCATCCATTCAGGACGGTTGCCCGATTCAATGAATGCCTCGACAATTTTCAAACGCTTGATGATCTTCTTTGGCTTCAACTCACCAGTCGCAACAGCCAGATCGGCCCGCAGCGCTTCGGCTTCGCCTTCCAGATCAATCTGGCTCAGCATTTCGCGAATCGCTTCGGCACCGATACCGGCGGTGAACGCGTCCATGCCATAGGCATCTTGCGCGTCCATGTGCTCTTCTTCACTCATCAACTGACCATAAACCAGATCAGTCAGACCGGGTTCGATCACCACGTAGTTCTCGAAATACAGGATGCGTTCCAGATCACGCAGGGTCATGTCCAGCATCAGGCCAATGCGCGATGGCAGGGATTTAAGGAACCAGATGTGGGCGACGGGTGCGGCCAGCTCGATATGGCCCATGCGCTCGCGGCGCACTTTTTGCAGCGTAACTTCAACACCGCATTTCTCGCAGACAACGCCGCGATATTTCATCCGCTTATATTTGCCGCACAGACATTCRTARTCTTTRRTCGGGCCAAAGATACGSGCACARAACAGRCCGTCKYKTTCMGGYTTGAAGGTRCGATAGTTGATGGTTTCGGGCTTCTTGATTTCCCCGAAAGACCACGACAGGATCCGCTCGGGGCTTGCCAGCGAAATCTTGATTTCATCGAACACCTTTGGGGGTGTCAGCGGGTTAAACGGGTTATTTGTCAGTTCCTGGTTCATTTTGATACCTCAAATCGGGTTGCAGATGGGTGGGGTGATGGGGCATGCGCCCCTATTCTTCACCCTCCGCATCCAGGAGTTCCATATTAAGGCCCAAACCGCGGACCTCTTTGACCAGCACGTTAAAGCTTTCGGGCACACCGGCTTCAAAGTTGTCTTCGCCTTTAACGATGCTCTCGTATACTTTGGTCCGGCCTGCCACGTCATCCGACTTGACTGTCAGCATTTCTTGCAACGTATACGCCGCGCCATATGCTTCCAGCGCCCAGACTTCCATTTCCCCGAAACGCTGGCCTCCGAACTGGGCTTTGCCACCCAGAGGCTGCTGCGTAACCAGGGAGTATGGGCCAGTAGACCGCGCGTGGATTTTATCATCCACAAGGTGGTGCAGTTTCAGCAGATACTTGACGCCAACGGTCACAGGACGCGAGAATTGCTCGCCCGTGCGGCCATCAAACAGGACCGACTGACCGGATGTGCTAAACCCTGCGCGGGTCAGCGCATCGTCAACATCGCTTTCTTTGGCACCATCAAACACTGGCGTTGCAATCGGCACACCGCGAGTCACGTTGCTGGCAGCTGTCACCAGCAGATCATCATCCATGTCTTTGATGCCGTCTTCATAAACATCATCACCATAGGCGATTTTCATCGCTTCACGCACAGGTGTCAGATCACCGTCACGACGATAGCCTTGCAGCGCTTCGTCAATGTCCATACCCAGACCGCGCGCAGCCCAACCCATGTGAGTCTCTAAGATCTGCCCGACGTTCATACGCGACGGCACACCCAGCGGGTTCAGACAGAAATCAACTGGCGTTCCGTCCGCCAGGAACGGCATGTCTTCCATCGGCACAACCTTGGAGATAACCCCTTTGTTGCCGTGGCGACCCGCCATTTTATCGCCCGGTTGCAGTTTGCGTTTCACCGCAATGAACACCTTGACCATTTTCATCACACCCGGAGGCAGATCATCGCCACGGCGAACCTTTTCAACCTTGTCTTCAAAACGGGCCTCGAGCACGCGTTTCTGCGCCTCGTATTGCTCGTTCAGGGCTTCGACTTCGGCGGCGTCTTTTTCGTCACCCAGCGCCAGTTGCCACCATTGACCGCGCGACAGCATTTCCAGCAATTCCTCGGTGATTTCCGACTTCGGCTTAACGCCTTTCGGACCTTTCACCGCTGTCTTGCCCAGGATCATGCCCCGCAGACGCCCGTAGGTGTTGCGGTCCAGAATGTGCAGCTCGTCGTCACGGTCACGGGCCAGGCTCTCGACCTCTTCGCGCTCGATTTGCAAGGCACGTTCGTCTTTTTCCACACCGTGGCGGTTAAAGACGCGCACCTCGACAACCGTGCCGAAATCACCCGGTTTGACCCGCAGCGATGTATCGCGCACATCGCTGGCTTTCTCACCAAAGATGGCACGCAGAAGCTTTTCTTCCGGTGTCATCGGGCTTTCGCCTTTCGGGGTGATTTTACCGACCAGAATGTCGCCGGGCTGCACTTCGGCGCCGATGTAAACGATACCGGCTTCATCCAGATTGCGCAGCGCTTCTTCGCCGACATTCGGAATATCACGGGTGATTTCCTCAGGGCCAAGCTTGGTGTCACGCGCCGCGACCTCGAATTCCTCGATGTGGATCGAAGTGAACACGTCGTCCCGCACGATACGTTCAGAGATCAGGATTGAATCCTCGTAGTTGTAGCCATTCCAAGGCATGAACGCGACGATGATGTTTTTGCCCAGTGCCAGTTCCCCCAGATCGGTGGAGGGGCCATCGGCAATCACTTCGCCTTTGGTAACCTTGTCACCCACCTTGATCAGCGGACGCTGGTTGATGCAGGTATTCTGGTTGGAGCGCTGGAATTTACGCAGACGGTAAATATCAACACCCGGATCACCGATTGTCAGATCTTCGGTAGCGCGCACAACGATCCGTGTGGCGTCGACCTGGTCAATCACCCCGCCGCGACGCGCCATGATGGCCGCACCCGAATCGCGGGCCACAACTTCTTCGATGCCGGTGCCAACCAGCGGCGCTTCGGCCACCAGCAATGGAACCGCCTGACGCATCATGTTCGAGCCCATCAGGGCGCGGTTGGCGTCATCGTTTTCCAGGAACGGAATCAAWGAGGCCGCAACCGAGACCAGCTGTTTCGGGCTAACATCGATCAGGTCGATATTTTCACGCGGGCTGAGCAGGTAGTTGCCCGATTGACGGCTGGAGACCAGATCGTTCTCGAACCGGCCATCGGCATCGATATGCGCGTTGGCCTGCGCCACGGTATGGCGCATTTCCTCGGTGGCGGACATGTATTGAACATCATCCGTTACCTGACCATCTACAACCTTGCGGTATGGCGTTTCGATAAAGCCGTATTTATTTACCCGCGCGTATGTCGCCAACGAGTTGATCAGACCAATGTTCGGACCCTCGGGCGTTTCAATCGGGCACATGCGGCCGTAGTGGGTCGGGTGCACATCGCGCACTTCAAAACCGGCACGCTCGCGAGTCAGACCGCCAGGCCCAAGTGCGGACAGGCGACGCTTGTGCGTCACTTCGGACAGCGGGTTGGTTTGGTCCATGAATTGCGACAATTGGCTGGAGCCAAAGAATTCACGCACCGCAGCCGCAGCCGGCTTGGCGTTGATCAAATCCTGCGGCATCACTGTGTCGATTTCAACCGATGACATACGTTCTTTGATTGCACGTTCCATACGCAGCAGGCCAACGCGATACTGGTTTTCCATCAGCTCACCAACCGAGCGCACTCGACGGTTGCCAAGGTGGTCAATGTCATCGATCTGGCCTTTGCCGTCGCGCAGATCAACCAGCGCCTTGATGCAGGCCACGATATCTTCGCGGCGCAGGGTGCGTTGGGTGTCCTCGGCGTCCAGCGCCAGACGCATGTTCATTTTCACACGGCCAACGGCGGACAGATCATAACGATCGCTATCAAAGAACAGCGTCTCAAACAGCGCGGATGCGGATTCAACGGTGGGCGGCTCGCCCGGACGCATTACCCGGTAGATATCCATCAGGGCTGTATCGCGGCCCATATTTTTATCCACGGCCATCGTGTTACGCATGTAAGGGCCGACATTAATGTTGTCGATATCCAGAATTGGCAGCTCGGTAATGCCGGCGTCCAGCAGCTCTTTCAATGTGCCGCCGATCACTTCGCCTGCTTTGTCCAGCTCTTCAGTCAACTCGTCACCAGCCTCGACATAGATCGCGCCGGTTTCCTCGTTGATGATATCTATGGCAACAAACTTGCCAAGGATCTGGTCAATAGGCAGCAACAGGTCTTTGACCTTGCCCTCGTCAATCAGTTTCTTCACCGCACGTGGCGTTACTTTTTTGCCAGCTTCGGCAATCACCTTGCCGGTTTTCGCATCCACCAGATCGAATAATGGGCGGGTGCCGCGCACACGATCAGGAAAGAACTTGGTGACCCAGCCTTTGTTCTTTTTCAGCTTGAACTGAACAGTGTCGTAATAGGCATCCATGATCTGTTCCTGGTCCAGCCCCAGCGCATACAGCAGGGTGGTCACAGGCAGTTTACGACGCCGGTCAATACGGGCGAAAACGACGTCTTTGGCGTCAAATTCAAAATCCAGCCACGAGCCGCGATACGGGATAATGCGGCAGGTAAACAGCAGTTTACCGCTAGAGTGGGTTTTGCCTTTGTCGTGGTCAAAGAACACACCTGGGGATCTGTGCATTTGGCTGACGATCACCCGTTCGGTGCCGTTGACCACGAAGGTGCCGTTGGGTGTCATCAAAGGCATATCGCCCATGAACACGTCTTGTTCTTTGATGTCTTTTACCGATTTGGCGCCGGTATCCTCGTGGATATCAAACACGATCAGACGCAGGGTAACCTTCAGCGGGGCCGAATAGGTCATGTCGCGTTGCATACACTCTTCGACATCGTATTTCGGTTTTTCCAGAACGTATTTTACGAATTCCAGAATGGCTGTTTCGTTGAAATCCTTGATCGGGAAAACCGATTGGAAAACACCGTTGATACCTTCGCCGTCCATCGGAGCCAGCTGATCGCCGGAATTCAGGAACAGTTTATACGAGGATTTCTGAACCTGAATCAGGTTCGGCATTTCCAGAACTTCACGGATTTTGCCGTAATATTTACGCAGCCGCTTTTGGCCAAGATAAGATTGCGCCATCGGTATTGTCGCCTTTCACTTTGCTCGCGGGCACATTGGCTGTCGGGGCCACAGCTATGCGCCGCACACGCAACTGGATCATGGTCTATTCTCGCAAGCCTCCCATTGGCCTGCTCTCGAACCGTGAACCAAGTCTTAGAAAAGGCTTACGCGTATAAAGCCCTTGCTAAGACAGGTTCGGCTGAACCCGAAAATCATCCGGATTCAGCCATATTTTCAAATCCGCGAGGCGCATCCGCGCTCCGCTATCGAATTACTTGATTTCGACTTCGGCGCCAGCTGCTTCCAGCTTGCCTTTGATCTCGTCTGCTTCAGCTTGGTCAACGCCTTCTTTGACTTTGGCACCCGCAGTTTCAACCAGTGTTTTCGCTTCTTTCAGACCCAGACCAGTGATGGTGCGGACTTCTTTGATCACAGCAATTTTCGAGGCACCGGCAGAAACCATAACCACATCAAATTCTGTTTGAGCGTCGCCACCAGCGTCGCCACCTTCAGCAGCGGCCATCATCACAGCGCCACCGGCAGCAGGCTCGATGCCATACTCGTCTTTCAGGATCGTTTTCAGTTCTTGTGCTTCGAGAAGGGTCAGACCCACGATCTCTTTAGCCATTTTACTCAGATCAGCCATTTTACTGTCTCTTTCGTTTTAGTTTGTGTTCCAACGTCATGGGGTATCCATACGCCGGTCTCATTCAGTTGCTTAAGCAGCCTTGTCTTCAATCGTTGACAAGATGCCGGCGATGTTGCTTGCAGGCGCGCCAATGGCACCGGCGATGTTGGAAGCGGGCGCACCAATGCAGCCAGCGATCAAGCTGATAAGCTCGTCACGGGATGGCATGGCGGCGACAGCTTTAACACCGGCGACGTCAAGTGCGTTCTCACCCATTGCCCCGCCAAGGATCACGAAATTATCGTTATCTTTGGCAAAGTTCTGAGCAACCTTGGCAGCTGCCACAGGATCCTCGGAATAGGAAAGAACAGTCATGCCCGTCAGGAATTCGGCGATGCTTGCGCAAGGCTTTCCATCAAGGGCGATTCTGGCGAGCTTGTTTTTGGCAACACGCACGGATCCACCTGCTTCGCGCATTTGCGCGCGCAGATCCTGCATATTCGCAACTGTAAGACCCGCGTAGTGGGATACCACTACAACGCCAGAGCTTTCAAAGATTTCGCCGAGTTCAGCGACTACGGCCTCTTTTTGTGCTCTATCCACAGTTTCACTCCAATTATGGAAGGGCTTCCCCTTCCGGCTCAGTTTGTGCCCCGTATTGGTGGGGCGTTTCGGGTCCAATTTCAGGGTCCCGAGGCCAAAATCACCCGAGGAAATCTCCTCGCATAATATTTCGTCTCGCTTCCCATCTCGGGAAGGACTTCCAGAAACCGGAATAAATCCGGCTCAAGCCCTCCGTCTCGGACAGAACGGCATCTTGCGATCCCGCCACCTGATCCCCGAACTTGCCGGGGATCAAATCTCTTAGTTACCAGTGCCGCTTTCGATACTAACGGTCACACCCGGACCCATGGTCGAGGTCAGGACGATCTTCTTCATGTAGGACCCTTTGACACCCGACGGGCGCGCTTTGGATACTGCATTGATGAAGGAACGCACGTTTTCAACCAGCTTGGCCTCGCTGAACGATGCTTTGCCAACGCCGGCGTGAATAACGCCTTCTTTTTCAACCTTGAACTGGACTTCGCCGCCTTTGGCAGCCGCCACGGCTGCCGCCACATCCATCGTTACCGTGCCCACTTTGGGNTTTGGCATCAGGTTGCGGGGGCCAAGAACCTTACCCAGACGGCCAACGATTGGCATCATGTCAGGGGTTGCAATGCAGCGATCAAACTCGATCTTGCCGGATTGCACGATTTCCATCAGGTCTTCGGCACCAACGATATCGGCACCAGCCTTAGTGGCTTCTTCGGCCTTGGCATCGCGGGCAAATACCGCCACACGAACATTTTTACCTGTGCCGTTTGGCAGACCAACAACGCCGCGGACCATTTGGTCAGCGTGGCGTGGATCAACACCCAAGTTCATGGCGATTTCGATGGTTTCATCAAATTTCGCGGTTGCGTTCGCTTTTACCAGCGCAACAGCTTCTTCAACTGTCAGGTTGGCTTTACCGGCAAATGCCTCGCGGGCAGCAGTGGTACGTTTTCCTAGCTTTGCCATGATTATTTCACCTCGATGCCCATGGAGCGCGCAGACCCCATGATGATTTTCGCAGCCGCATCAATATCGTTTGCGTTCAGGTCCTTCATTTTCGCCTCGGCGATTTCACGAATCTGTTTCATTGTCACAGTGCCCACAACCTCGCGGCCGGGCAGCTTTGCACCTGATTTCAGTTTCGCAGCCTTGCGCAGGTAATAAGACGCCGGTGACGTCTTGATTTCCATGGTGAAGGATTTGTCCTGATAGTATGTGATGATGGTCGGGCAAGGGGCGCCCGGCTCAAGGTCCTGTGTTTTCGCATTGAACGATTTACAGAATTCCATGATGTTAATGCCGCGCTGACCAAGCGCCGGGCCCACGGGCGGGGACGGGTTTGCTTGACCTGCAGGCACTTGCAGCTTCATCGAGCCAACTAGTTTTTTAGCCATTAGGCTTCTCCTACTTTTTCAACATTCCCACAAGCGCGCCTGCGGGGGTTAGGGTTGCGTGGTCCGGCTCGATAGGCGCGCCCATCGTTCCTCCCACATCCGTCACGCTWTCATAGGAAAGCGCGGCGGCCGTTACACATCAGGCGTCTTTGGTGACCTGCGTGAATTCCAGCTCGACCGGCGTTGCGCGGCCAAAAATTGATACGGTCACTTTCAAGCGACTGTTTTCCATGTCGACTTCCTCAACCATCCCGTCAAAGCCCTCGAACGGGCCGTCGGTGACGGCGACTTTTTCGCCGATATCAAAGAAGATCAGGGTGCGCGGTGATTCGGCACCTTCCTCTACACGGTTCAGCAATGCGTTCACTTCGGCATCACGCATCGGCATCGGGCGGCCTTGCGGGCCTAAAAATCCGGTGACGCGGTTGATCGAGTTGATCAGGTGATAGCCCTGATCCGACATTTCCATCCGCACCAGAATATAACCCGGCATGAAACGGCGCTCGGCGGTGATTTTTTTACCGCGGCGAATTTCGATCACCTCTTCGGTGGGCACCAGAACTTCTTCGATTTCGTCTTGCAGGCCAGCCTCGTCGACAGCAACTTTAACCTGCTCGGCAATCTTTTTCTCGTAGTTCGAGAGAACGCTTACAGAATACCACCGCTTCGCCATGTTGCCTTCGCCCTTGTGCCTGCCGCGCATACGCGCGGGAAAATTCTAATTTATCAGACGGTTACCCGTCCGCATCCAAAACAAAAAACAGCGCGCAACCCGAATCGCTGCACGCCTGTCTATGTGGTGCCGCCCGATCTACATCCGAAACCTAGTGATTTCAAGTGGCTAAGCGGCAAATTTATCAGAGCAAACCAATCCATTTGAATTCGCCCTGCCCCCCGAACGCAATTGCTTGTGTAATCGCTGCCTCGGATTGCAGCGCGAATGCACGATAGAAGTTAGATTGATTGCGCTCTAGTCAAACATTCCAAGCACTACGGTCAAACCGGAACGGATCGACAGATCAACCAGCGAGAAGAAGATCGCAGTGATCGCGGCCATGATGAAAACCATGATCGTGGTCAACAGCACCTCGCGGCGCGTGGGCCAAACGACCTTGGAAACCTCAGCACGAACCTGCTGGATAAACTGGATTGGATTTGTGCGTGCCATCTGGATGCCTTTGGTTGGATAATGGGTCAGATACGCCTTTGGAGCGGGGTTTTCAAGATATGAAAACCATATGAATTCCATATGACTGATTTCATACGCCCCTATTTGCGCTTTCGACACGGTTTTTGGCCAAAAGCGGCGCAGATCTGGGTATTTATGAATCATCGTGGAAGGTTATTCTGGATAAAGGGCGCCGGACAGGAACGCAGACGCAATTCCGGATGGCGGAATGGATCGATACGAACCGCTGCACCCCCCTCSGCGGCCGGCAGCCTTGCAYTGCCCTTTCACGTTTTCGGAGATGTCCATATTGGCATGTGTCCAGCC
>NVTS01000136.1 GCA_002732995.1 Marinosulfonomonas sp.
GCAACACCGCAAGATCGCTGCATAATAAAACCAACCAGATGAGCCGGATACTCGCTTAGTTCACGCTGCCTCTGGAACCAAAAACTCTGACGACGGACAATGAAAGGATGGAGGTGCTGGGCAATTGGATCATTCGCTTGTTCGAGTGCTTTTCGCTCAGAAGTTGAAAAAATCAAACCGCCCCCATCAACGGGCCCGTTGCCCCGATCTAAGGCAGTAAGGCCACTCAGAGGTTTGGATGACTTTTTGACAATTATGTCAGGACCGCCAACCAGATAGGCATTTATGTTGTCAGCTCTTCTGGCCACAGAAGTTCCCTCAGGACTTATCGAGTAAACTGTCCTATTTTCACGTTTGGTATTTGAAATGGCCACAATTGCTACAGTTACACCTGCATTGTGACTGGCCAAGTTCGCCCATTTAAATGAGGTGTGTGCAAAACATATTTTATATCCGTTGCTAAAAATCTCTGGCCATAGCACAGCAACTTGTTGACCCTGACAAATTGAATTTGTCGTCACAAAGGCGGTCGCAGAAGGCGTATGGAGACCATAATCAACCGCTTTCATGAACCAACCCGCTACATAGTCCAATGATCTCCACGACTTTATCCGATTGTGAAACACAGCAGACAAGTCTGCCTTACGCCGAGCGGCTTCGTCCCTCATCCGTTCCTTAGTTTCACGGCTTGCGCCTTTAGGGGGTTTGTTCGTCGCACCAACATAAGGCGGGTTGCCGCAGATATAGGTCTCGCCGCCCTCGTTCTTGAAATCGATCTGTGCTTTTTCTAGCGGGGACATGAACAGGTCTTCGCCGCGCATTTCGACCTTTTGGCTCGTGGGGGGACAGACGGTCAGCCAATCGAGCCGCAGGGCATTGCCTTGGGTGATCCAATTCTCTGCATCCAGCGGCAGAAACGCTTCCAGCGCATCCTTATGGCCGCGATAGGTCACGTCGCATTGGTATTCCGCGATGATCAGCGCAAGGCGGGCGATCTCGGCGGGGAAATCGCGCAGCTCGATCCCACGAAAATTGGTCAGGGGAATATCGGTGCGCCGATCGGCCTCGCCGCTATAGGCGTTGATCTTGGCCTCGATCTCTCGCAGTTCTTTATAGGCGATCACAAGGAAGTTGCCCGACCCACAGGCCGGATCAAACACGCGGATTTTGGCAATACGCGCGCGCAGGGTTTTTAGCTTTTTCTTGCTATCGCCAGCTGCGTCCAATTGCGCGCGCAGATCGTCCAAAAACAACGGGTTCAGCACCTTTAGGATATTGGGCACCGAGGTGTAGTGCATGCCAAGCGCGCCGCGTTCTTCGTCATCAGCCACGGCTTGGATCATTGAGCCGAAGATATCAGGGTTGATTTTGGTCCAATCAAGGCTGCCTATGTGCAGCAGGTAGCTGCGCGCGATCTTGGAGAACTTCGGCACATCCGTGCTGCCCGAAAACAGCCCGCCATTCACATAAGGAAACTTGTCGGCCCAATTTGGCAGGTCGGCCCCCGCACGATCGGGATCATCAACGTTCATGGCGCGGAACAGTTCGGAAATCACCCAATCGGTGTTCGAACTGTCCTTGGCAGACATCGTGGTGACAGTGGTAGTGAAGAGATCATCACCCTTGAGGATCGATGTGTCCTCGGCAAAGAACAGAAAGATCAGCCGCGCCATGAAGTGGTTCATGTCATGGCGGCGCTCAGCCGTACCCCATTCAGGGTTGTCTTTGAGCAGCTCGATATAAAGGCGGTTCAGGCGACCCGTGGCCTTGATATCAAAGGCGCTCTCGCGGATCTGCGTGACGGTAGATATCCCCGCAAGCGGTAGGAAGAAGCCGAAGTGATCGTGGARATCAATGAAATCGCAAGCAATCGTCTCACCCGATTTTAGATCCTCGGCCTCGAGCGTACTGCCATCGGTAGCAAGGATGAATTTGGCCTTGGCCTTAGTCGTCGCAGGGCTAGCTTTAAGCGCAGAAAGCGTTTCGGAAACAGTGTCTTGGGCGCAGGATTTCAGGTGGATGTTGTTGGTTTGCAGCACGCCATCCAGATCGGATTTGTTCGAGGTGCCCGACCGCAAGCGTTTGAGCGTCGTGGCTTTGTTGCCAAAGGCCTCAAGAAACGCAAATGGGAACTCAGCCGCCTCAAAAGGCTGCTCGGCCAAAGTGGAAATAGCCTCCTCAATTTCAACTGCGTTCATGGTAACGTCCTGACTCGAAATTCTTAGTTTTTTGAATTGTTAGCAGTTATTTACAGGATTCGCACCCGCAAAACAGGATGCGGGCGATCCGGCGCAACGGGTGAAGAAGTGCCAGAGCGAGAAACCCGCTCTGGCGTTGGTTTCATTCCGTGACGTGATCATCGTCGCGGCGTGGGAAAGCAACCATTTCGACATCGGGGAACATGCTGTGTTTGACGTTGATCGAGGTGATGTTGCCGCCCTCGTCGGTGTTGACGAAGAGGACGCCGCAGCGGTCCCAGAAGTTTTTGCCGTCTTTTTCACCGGATTTGACGTTCAGTTTCAGAGTTTGAGCAGCCATTGTTTGATCCTAACTTTGAGTGTTTCGATGAACATGACCAAAGCGGACACCAAGGGGATGTCCGCTGGAAAAATGGCCCCGCGAGGAATGCGCTGGCGCAGGGGAATTTTCCTGTTGAAGCGGTGTTTGAACCGCGTCTTGCCCGGCTGCACGTTTATGTTCAGCAATCAGAAACACGGCATTGAGGATCCTGCCTTGGCTTCAGAAATCTGATCTGGCTATACAAATCTGGAATAAGAACGAGCACAAACTGCAGACGCGCGATAGAGAATTGTCTTCGTCGGCCCTACACAACTTGACGCAGGCTCGAAGGCCAATCAATCTCATAGGCGATAATGCCAGCGTGCAGCACGGCCTCGCGAACAGGTTCAGGTATCCGTTCCGCGACCAGCACCCCGCTCAAGCGGCCAAACGCAAAATCATCCTTTTGCCCAAGGGCCAGCAAATATTCCCCAACCTGCCGCACTGCGTCTAAGTTGGCCGCAGCCCGCTTAATCTCGATCACTAACCAATCACCTGACCGAGGGTCTTTCGCCAAAATATCGATACGTCGAGAGTTCAACTCGCCATCGACGGCGTATTCATCCTGCACTATCACATAACGTTCAGCGAATGGCATCTCATGCCAGCGTTCCAAGATGACCTGTTGAATATCGTACTCGGTAGCAAACCCAGTATGACTGCGCACGGTTCGGCCCAAATCGAGGGCCCGATGATCAAAATCACGTAACGCTTCGATCGTAGCCAGGACATCGTTTCGCGCGACAACCAGATGCCCTGACCCCTTGTTGCGTTTCTCGAAGGTAAAGGGCAATCCGAGTTTTAGAAACTGTTCGTGGTATTTTCCGTTGAACACCGCGTGCCCGTAGTCACCAGTCGCCAGTCTGATCGTATCCACGGCTAAGGCCCATTGTTGATGCTGCGAAGGAGAGAAGGCCAAATAGACCACTCCGCGTTTATTCGGCCAGCGTGCATTACGGCGCGGGTGCTCAGCGCGGATCATCCAACACAGCCCAGCCGACATCGCCGCTTCAACAAGTGCGATCACCGGCTCAGTCAGAACCCAGTTGCGGGCGACGTAGGCCTCATCACCCTGCCGAACGAGTAAACCTCCATCGACCTCTTCCAGAACGATATCGTTTGGGAAGACGATTTTCACCATTCAGCTCAACCCCCTATTCCAATTTGGAGTGATGCCGTCCGGCTTTGAATGCCGTCTGCGATGGTTTCCGCTAGCCCTCTGGGAAAATCATCCCCCAAGCCCGCAATCGTTTTATCAAGCGCAGCTTCTATCTTACTTCCAACCTCCGCCAGCACATCTTCCGCCAGTACCACCCCGAACCCAGCGACTTTGGCCACCTGCAGGAAGTGGCGTGGGACCACCTCGTTGATCCGATAGTGGCCAGCAACAGCCATGGCGAGGCGCATCCGGTTTTGGCGGATCTGCCCGTCACCGACCGCCTTCTGCGCGCTCAGGACATCGTAAAGCGGCGTCATACGGAAGCCGCCGGGGCGGAGCGCAATGCTGAAATTCTTTGCGTGGCCGTCCGTCGCCCCCAAAAGCCAGAACAGAACCTGASSGCGAAAAAACGCACGCTGGTCTGCTTCGGGATCATCGCTGCCCGCCAAAAGACCTATACCTTCCGCAATCCCCAGCCCACCATCCATCTGATATTTTTGACTGGGAGGCACGGAAAGCGCCTGACAGAAATCTTCCTGTGGCAAGCGGATCAAACGCCCATCTTTGGTCCAGCGCCGATCAAAACGCGTCACCACAAGACTACGCACATCCTCAAAATCTGCGATCTCGACCTCGGCCACATCCATGCCCATGGCGCGGCAGAAACTCATGCAAAAATATTCATTTTCCACGCTGTCGGAAAGATCTATACCGYCGGGCAGAACGCCGAGTTGMGTTTTGAAAATATGAGTTGTMGGGGTCATGCCCGAGGGCCGGATCCAATCACCATTCTTGCGCAAGAGCGCTGTTTTTTCCTGTGCGCCTGCGATGGAGATGCGGAAATCGTCGTCCTCATTGAGGCCAAGCGGTGCGTTGGCCAGATTGCGCAGCATGGCAGCTATCTGTGCTTCATTCACCGGCTCGCCTTCAAGCCCATGGGTTTTCGGCAATTCGCCCGAGACGAATTGCAACGCGCCCACGCAATCTCGGCCGATCTTCTCCAGCATGTGCCAGGCATCAGTGCCACCTGCGCGCACACGTGCAGCCACGCGCTCGCGGATCGCCTGATTGTCGGGCAATAGATTTTCCAAATAGGGAATGACCGGCCCGCCCTGATGCACATCTTCACGCAGAGGAAGCGACAGCGAGATCGGCATGGCATGTTCCCAAGCCAACCATTCGCGATCGTAGGTAAAGCCGATCGCGCCGGATCCGGCGAGGCGCAAAGCACCGACGAGCCGTCCATTCAAAAGCACCTGCATCGTACCGCTGCGTCCATGCCTCGCCATCAGAAAATATCCTCAATTTCAACCGATTCACCGCGCACAACTAACCGGAACTCAAGCCCGAGCGCAGCCATGACCGTCAGCAAAGTAGCGATTTTGGTGCCCGCATCACCATTCTCTAGCGACGAGATCGTCGCCACGCGCAGGTTGGTGCGCCCGCTAAGATCACTTTGGGTCCAGCCCCGCGCTTTGCGCGTACGGCGGATCGCTTCACCGATTTGTTCGGCCGTTCTTGCTGATAAATCCATGATGAGGCTCCTTTTACGGCGGAGCGTAAATTAAACAGAGTTACGCTGCAACGTAAAAATCGACACTTTACGCTCTGGCGTAATTTTTACCCTAAAAACAATCACAATTCCATCCCCGCTGCACGGACCTGCTCCGGTGTCACGAGCTTCGATGCAACTAGATCTTCGAGCTGGCGGCTGGTGATRTGGYGGCACAGGGGGTGGCGTTCATGAATCCAGGCGGCAAGGCTGGCGCGAACTTTTACTTCGGCCTCCTGTGCNTTCTCTCGATCGACTTGGATCTGGGCAAGCCCTTTTTCCCAACGCCGCGACTTGAACCAGTTGTCCGAGAAACAGACTTTACCGCGCGTATAGCCTGCGGTCTCCGCAGCATAGGCTTTGACTGCCATCAATAGATCCTCAGGCGGAATGCCTTCCCCGACTGCCGTTGCAATCTGGCTCAGGCAAGTCGGTCGGTCTCGGATCCTGTCTTCGGGATAGGTCGCTAATATTTTCTCCAGTTCCAAATCTTCAATCTCTTCCGCCGCCTCGCGCCTGCGCGTAGGTGGTTTATGTGTAAACGGCGGCGCAATACTAGGCCACAGTAGCGGGGGCATATTGCTGTCGCGGGCGGCGTAAAAACCGGCCACTTATGTCCTTTCGATATTCTCGGGAGGGCTTGGAGATTTATACTGTGGAGATGTATTTGAAGGTGCGCCGTGCCCATTTTCATGATGGGCTGAGTGAACGTGCCATTGCGCGGGATTTCGGGATCAGCCGGGATAGTGTGGCCAAGATGTTGGCCTATTCGGAACCTCCCGGATATCGTCGCACAGCCCCGATCAAGCGACCCAAGCTGGATGGGTTTACGGATCAGATTGATATCTGGCTTGCGGAGGACAAGGGGCGTCCGCGCAAGCAGCGTCACACGGCCAAGCGGATATTTGACCGGTTGCGGGCCGAATGCGGGTTCACCGGCGGCTATACGATTGTGAAGGATTACGTTCGCAGCAAGAAGCGCGGCAGCAAAGAGATGTTTGTGCCGTTGAGCCATCGACCGGGCCATGCGCAGGCGGACTTTGGTGAAGCTCTCGTTGTGATTGGTGGTGT
>NVTS01000137.1 GCA_002732995.1 Marinosulfonomonas sp.
CTATGGCTCGCTGATGTCCTCACCCATCCTGAACCCGCCACAATCCGGCATCTTGGGCATGCATAAAATTCAGGACCGCCCGATGGCAATCAACGGCGAAGTGGTGATCCGCCCGATGATGTATCTGGCGCTTAGCTATGATCACCGGATTGTGGATGGCAAAGGCGCTGTGACGTTCCTTGTGCGGGTGAAAGAAGCGCTCGAAGATCCGCGGCGCTTGTTGATGGATTTATAGGGTAAACAACATTAGAAAGCACCAGTATGCAGACGTCAAAGTTAGCAGAAGTCTTCAAATCTCGGTATCATAAAGCTGAAAAAGGATACGCAGTTACGGCCATTCATTTGTTCGGCATTGAATATGCTGATCAACTTAAAGGCCATAATTTGAAAGAGATATGCGTATTGGCGGATATTCCGATTTCCTATGTTACTGAAATTTACAAAGGCATTCGTCTTGCTGAGTTTGTGAAGCTAAAATGACCCCGGAACTCACCATCCTCACCTACGCCGCCCTGCTGCAATTCGCGCAGCTTTCCCTCGCCATCGTCTTTGCCGACGCCCAGTTCGGCATCAAATACGGTGCCTCCGCCCGCGACACCCCGCGCCCGCTGCATGGGTTTGCGGGCCGATTGAACCGCGCGCTTGATAACCACTACGCAGCCCTCGCCCTGTTCACCATCGCCGTCACTGTCATCACCTTGGGCAACCAATCCACCCCGCTCACCATAAACTGCGCATGGACCTACCTGATCGCCCGCGCCCTCTATGTGCCCGCCTATATCTCCGGCATCCCCTACCTGCGCTCAATCATCTGGACCATCGCCAGCGGTGCTACGCTGACCATGCTCATCACGGCGCTGATCTGACCATGCATCATTGTTCCCCAAATATCCCCGCCGCAGGCCTAAAACCTCTTCACCACAATCGTATGTATAAAACCCATACGTTTTCCATACACTTTCCATACCCCGAATTTTCCAAGGAGACACTAAAATGGCATCCTACGACGTAATCATCATCGGCGCTGGTCCCGGCGGCTATGTCTGCGCCATCCGCTGCGCCCAACTGGGCCTGAAAACCGCCGTGGTCGAGGGCCGCGAGACCCTCGGCGGCACCTGCCTGAATGTCGGCTGTATCCCGTCCAAAGCCTTGCTGCACGCCAGCCACATGCTGCACGAAGCCGAGCATAATTTCGCCAAGATGGGCCTGAAGGGCAAATCGCCCTCGGTCGACTGGAAGCAGATGCTCGCCTATAAGGACGAGGTCATTGGCCAAAACACCAAAGGCATCGAATTTCTGTTCAAAAAGAACAAGATAGACTGGATCAAAGGCTGGGCCTCCATCCCTGCGGCTGGCAAAGTTCAGGTTGGTGACGAGGTGCATGACGCCAAAAACATCGTCATCGCCACCGGCTCCGAGGCCTCCTCCCTACCCGGTGTCGAAGTGGACGAAAAAATCGTCGTCACCTCCACCGGTGCGTTGGAGCTGGGCAAGGTGCCACGGAAAATGGTGGTGATTGGTGCCGGCGTGATCGGCCTCGAAATGGGCTCGGTTTATGCCCGTCTCGGCTCCGAGGTCACCGTGGTCGAGTATCTGAACCACGTCACCCCCGGCATGGACGCCGAAGTCTCCAAGGTCTTTGCCAGAACCCTTAAAAAACAAGGGCTTAAGTTCATCCTCGGGGCGGCAGTTCAATCGGTCTCCACCACCAAAACCAAGGCCAAAGTCACCTACAGGTTGCGCAAAAATGACACCGAAGCGACATTGGACGCCGACATCGTTCTGCTCGCCACAGGGCGCAAACCCTTCACCTCAGGGCTGGGTTTAGAAGCACTTGGCGTCGAAATGTCCCCGCGCGGTCAGGTCCAGACCAACGCCCATTGGGCCACCAACATCAACGGTATATTCGCCATCGGCGACGCCATAGACGGCCCAATGCTGGCCCACAAGGCCGAGGACGAGGGCATGGCGGTGGCCGAGGTGATGGCGGGTAAATCCGGCCATGTGAATTATGGCGTGATCCCCGGCGTGGTTTACACCAACCCCGAAGTCGCCACCGTCGGCCAGACCGAAGAGCAGCTGAAAGAAGCGGGTCGTGCCTRTAAAGTTGGCAAATTCCCCTTCATGGGCAACGCCCGAGCCAAGGCGATGTTCGCGGGTGACGGCTTTGTAAAAATCCTTGTAGATCAAACCACTGACCGCATTTTGGGCGCCCATATCATCGGCCCGAATGCCGGTGAAATGATCCATGAAATTTGCGTGGCAATGGAATTCGGCGCCTCGGCCCAGGACATCGCCCTGACCTGCCATGCGCATCCGACCTGCTCGGAAGCAGTGCGCGAAGCGGCGCTGGCTTGCGGCGACGGTGCCATCCACGCGTGACCCACATTCGGGTCATCAGGGACTGGAACCAAAGCTATGACCCTGCGCTGAAAGTGGCGCGGGGCGATCAGGTGCTTGCGATCAAACGAGACAGTGGTAAATGGGCCGGATGGGTCTGGTGCACTGACAAAAGCAGGCTGTCGGGATGGTTGCCTGAACAGGTGCTTGATGCCGTGCTGATTGGCGAGAACACCACCGCGACACAGGATTTTGACACAATAGAATTAACCGTATCCATCGGGGAAATACTGTTTGTTTCCAATTCCCTAAATGGCTGGATATGGTGCCGAAACTCCCAAGATCAAGAAGGGTGGGTGCCTGATAACTGCCTTGCGGCTGAACCCGTAGATGCGGCGTGATACCGCAGCATTTGCCATTGGCAACACACACCGCAAAACATACCCTAGAAAAAGAAACAGAAATACGCAGCGGCGAGATCCACAATGAACCCACCCATCCTAAAAAAGCACGGCTCCAAACGTGAACGCAACTGGCAGGGCCATGCCTTTTTCAGTGGCGGGTTTCGGCCGTTTTTTCTGTTTGGTGCGCTGTTTGCCATCCTGTCCATCGCGCTGTGGCTGGCCGACCTACTGGACTACAGCAGTCTGGACACCAGCCTTGCCCCCGTTGATTGGCACAAACATGAAATGCTGTTTGGCTACACTTCGGCGGTGATTGCGGGGTTCCTGTTTACCGCAGTGCCAAACTGGACAGGGCGCTTTCCCGTGGTGGGCTGGCCGCTGATTGCAATCTTTGTTTTGTGGCTGGCGGGGCGCGTTGCGATGTTGATGGGGGACGGGGTGCCCTACAGTATCGCCGCGACCATAGATGCTGCTTTTTTGCCGATCCTTGGCACGGTGATTGCCCGGGAAATCATCTCGGGCAAGAACTGGCGCAACCTGCGGGTGCTGGCCCCCGTCCTAATGCTGGGGGCGGCCAACATCTGGTTCCATATCGACATAGCAAACGGCGGGCTTGGCACCGCTCCAATCCGGCTTGGCTTTGCCTCGATTCTGGTGCTGCTGATGCTGATTGGCGGCCGGGTGATCCCCAGCTTTACCCGCAACTGGCTAGCGCGGCGCGAGCCGGGCAAATTGCCAAAACCCTTTGATCTCTATGACACAATCACCGTTGCCGCCTCGGCCATCGCGCTTGGGGTATGGACCGCGATCGAGACCGCCCCCCTCCTTGGGACTGTCTTTGCCGCTCTTGGTGTTGCCCATATCATCCGGCTGGGACGTTGGGCCGGATTGCGCACCCTGTCCAACCCGTTGTTGCTGGTGCTGCACATCTTTTATGCCTTTGTGCCGATCGGGTTTCTAACCCTTGCGGTGGGGATGTTATGGGACAGCCCTGCCATAAACACCGGCGCGCTGCATGTGTTTGGCATTGGGGCAACCGGCGGCCTCACCCTTGCGGTGATGATCCGTGCCAGCCTTGGCCACACAGGGCGGATGCTGGCCAGCGACAGGCTGCTGAACGTCGTGATGGTCGCTGTGATCCTAAGCGTCACCCTGCGGGTGATTGGGGCGGTCTGGCCTGAACTGGACTGGGCCATCACCGGATCAGCACTGGCGTGGATTATCGCGTTCGGGCTGTTTACCTTCAGGGTTGGCCCGTGGCTGGTGAAACCCCGCGCGGCCCGCTAACCCACCAACAGCTTCAACCCCTGCGTTACGTCTGTGCGCATCGCCAGACGCAGGCCCGGCTCGTCTCCGGCCCGAAGGGCGGCGATGATCAAACGGTGGTTTTGCGGTGGCTCGGTCCGGCGCAAACGGCCATAGAGCGCGCACATGGTCGGCCCAAGTTGCAACCAGACGGTTTCTGTCATCGCCAGCATCGCAGGCGCCTGTGCCCGCAGGTATAGAGTGCGGTGGAATTCCAGATTGGTGCGGATATAGGCCACGGCATCCTGTTTGGCGATCGCCTCGGCGATGGTCTGGTTGATCGCCTGCAAGCGGTCAATCAACGCGATATAGGCGCGCGGCAAGGCGCGGCTTGCCAGTTCCGGCTCCAACAAACCGCGTAGTGCCGCCRACTCCTCGATCCGCTCGTTGCTCAGCTCCGGTGTGCTAACACGCCCCGAACTGGACAGGGTCAACGCGCCCTCGGCCGCAAGCCGGCGGATTGCCTCGCGGGCAGGCGTCATCGACACGCCAAATTCCCGCCCCAACCCGCGCAATGTTAACGCTGTGCCAGGGGCGATTTCGCCGTGCATGATCCGGGTGCGCATCTGGCGATATAGCCGGTCATGCGACGGGGCGGTTTTTTCAGAAGGGCGGTTTTGGTTCAACATGCCTTATGTGATCACAAAACGGCACAGAAGGTCAATCCTTGAACTGATAGCGGTGCAACTGCTGCCCGTTCTTGCGCAGCCACGCGCGCGGGGCTTTGTAATGCGGATAAATGCCGGTCACCACACGCCAGTAGTCCTGTGAATGGTTCATCTCGACCAGATGCGACACCTCATGCGCCGCCACATAATCCAGCACCTCGGGCGGGGCCATGATCAGACGCCATGAATACATCAGATTACCCTCAGCAGRACAGGACCCCCAGCGCGAGCGGGTATCGCGCAACGACAAGCGCCCATAAGACACCCCCAGCGCCGCCGCATACCGGTCTGATGCCCCATGCAACCTGCCTCGCGCGGCCAGCTTCAAGAACGCGGCAACACGCAGCGGCACACGGGCAGGGTTGTCCGGCACCGTGATTTGGCCGTCGACATACCGCGCCCCCCGACCGGTGCCCGCAACCACATCCACCTCACGCCCCTCGAACATAACCTGCCCACCGATCATCGGGCGGGCCACCTCGGGGCGGGCTGCCAATGTGCGTCTGATCCAGCTCTCTTTTTCGACTGCAAAAACGCGGGCCTCGCGCAGCGGGGTGCGCAGCGGCAGGCTCATCATTACACGGCCATCCAGCTGTGAGACCCGTAATGATAATCGCTTTGCCCGCCGCGTGCGCCGCACAGTGATCCTGACCATCGGGGGGCCGGTTAATTCGATCTGCTCCATGTATTCATGCCCGCGGGAAACCTGTGCCCGCAACATACCGCGCCTGCGGACTGGATTCACCCTGAAAATTGCAAAAGCCTTTGACACCCCCGCCCCATTGTGTCAATTGGCCCAGAACTCATGACAACAGCGACAAGTGTGAAGGGAAATTACATGCCCAAAGAAGAATGGGGCGTTAAGCGCGTCTGCCCAGAAACCGGCAAACGGTTTTACGATCTGAACAAATCACCCGTGGTCAGCCCATACACCGGCGAGGTTGTCGAAATTGAGACCGGCAACAAATCCCGCACCATGGTTGCCGATAAAGAAGACGCCAGCAACAAGCCCAAAGACGCGGCCAAAGTTGAAGGCGACGAGGTTCTGGATGATGACGACACATCCGATGTCGATCTGGGCGATGACGTTCTGGGCGATGACGTTCTGGATGACGACGATGACGATACCGTCCCGTTAGAAGAGGTCGCAGACGTCGCGGCCAACGACGACGACAATTAATCAGGGTGCGGGGGTTTTTCGCTTGAACTGCCCCCCGTGCTTGCCTAAATACCGTCTCACGACGACAACCCTATGATGGGGCCTTAGCTCAGCTGGGAGAGCGCCTCGCTGGCAGCGAGGAGGTCAGGAGTTCGATCCTCCTAGGCTCCACCAATTCTCTTTTACCTGTGTTGAATACCTCTAACACCTTGAAAGATAAGGTAGTTTTTGGTGTTCGATAGCCCGTTTCACGGCAGTAAGCGATACGCTCTGAGAATGCCAATCCAAGCACGGTTTGCCGTAGGGTGGATTGGTAATCCCCCCGAAAATTAGTGGTGTTCACAAGTAGAATTTTCTCGACATAATAATCTGAGGAGATTTTGATGAAGAAGACACGATACAGCGACGC
>NVTS01000138.1 GCA_002732995.1 Marinosulfonomonas sp.
TGGCGGCAGGTTTTATGACCGGACGCTCGAGATGTTACGGGGGCGGCGCAAGACGATTGCGGTGGGGTTTGCGTATGGGGCGCAAGAGGCTACAAAAGAGCTCGGAGGGTTGCCGCTGGAGGCGACGGATCAGCCGCTGAATGCGATTGTGACCGAGCGGGAAACTCTTGTCTTTGACTAGGCCGCGAGTGTTGAAATGCCTGCGGCGCAGGCATTTAGGGCAAGAAAAAGAGGGGGCTTGCGCATGAGGTTTGCGGGCAATAGGCAAGGTCCATGAGAATTCTGTTTTTAGGGGATGTGGTGGGTCGCGCGGGGCGGTCGGCAATCAGTGAGCGGCTGAAGGGTCTGCGCGCGGATTGGCGGCTGGATTTTGTCGTGGTCAATGGCGAGAATGCGACCAGTGGGGCGGGGCTGTCACCGGCACATGCCAAGGGGATACTGGAGGCGGGTGCGGATTGCATTACGCTGGGCGATCATGCGTTCGATCAGCGCGAAATGTTGCAGTTTATTGATCAGGAGCCGCGGATTATCCGGCCCTTGAATTTTGCCAAGAATGCCCCCGGTAAAGGCGCGCGGCTGTTTGATGGTGGGCGCGGGCGCAAGGTTCTGGTCACCCAAGTGTTGGGGCAGGTGTTTATGAAGCGCCCGTTTGATGATCCGTTTTCTGCTGTGGAAACCGTGTTGAAAACCCACCCGTTGGGCGGCATGGCGCAGGCCATTCTGGTGGATGTGCATTGCGAGGCCACCAGCGAGAAAATGGCCATGGGTCATTGGTGTGACGGGCGTGCCAGCATGGTTGTCGGCACGCATACGCATGTGCCRACGGCGGACGCACAAATCCTGCCGCGTGGCACGGCGTTTCAGGCCGATGCGGGGATGTGTGGCGATTATAACAGCGTCATTGGCATGGACAAAGAAGAGCCGTTGCGCCGTTTCATCACCGGCATGGGCAAGGGGCGCTTTACCCCTGCGATGGGCGAGGCGACCCTATCGGGGCTGTTTGTCGAGACCGACGATAAAACCGGCAAGGCAATGGATGTGCATATGGTGCGTGTTGGTGGCCGCCTGCAAGCGCAGGGTCCGGTTGTGTGACCTTGAGCAAGCACCTGTATCTGGTGCTGATCCTGATGGGGGCGGCCTGGGGGCTGGTGTTTACCTTCACCAAGATCGCGGTTTCCACCGGACATCAGCCGTTTGGCATTCTGGTCTGGCAGATGGTGATTATGGCCAGCCTTTCCGGAGCGATACTGCTGGCACGGCGCAAATCCCTGGCGCTAAGGCGGCGCGATTTTGTGCTGTATATCGGGGTGGCGGTGCTGGGCACGGTGTTTCCCAACTATTTTTCCTATATTGCGGCGGCTGAATTGCCCGCAGGGATCATGGTGATTATCGTTGCTTTGGTGCCATTGTTTGCCATGCCGATCGCGTTGATGATGGGCTATGAGAAACTGTCCTATGTGCGGCTGTTCGGCATTGTGTTTGGCGCTTTGGCAGTTGGCCTGCTGGTCGGACCAGAGGCAAGCCTGCCGGACCCTGCAAAAGCGATTTATGTGTTGCTGGCTATTCTGATGCCACTTGCCTACGGGGCCGAGGGCAGTTTCCTCGTCTGGGCCGCAGAGCGCACAAAAGGAGAGATGCCAGACCCTGTGAAGGTGCTGTTCGGGGCGAGCATTGTCGGGATGTTGATCACCGTGCCTTTGGCGCTGGCAACAGGCGAATTTATCAGCCCCGTGCGGGTGTGGGCGGCCCCCGAATGGGCAATTGTCGCGGCGGCCGCGCWGAACTGGATCGCCTATGTCGGATATGTCTGGCTGATCGGGCGCGCGGGTCCGGTATTTGCGGCGCAGGTGGCGTATCTGGTGACGGGGTTCGGGGTGATCTGGGCGATGGTTTTGCTGGGAGAAACCTATTCGGCCTATATCTGGGCCGCGTTGGGGCTGATGATGGTCGGGCTGTTTTTGGTGCAACCGCGTGACAATGCAGCCGACATAAGCGATGATGGGGCCGAGCAAATATAGGCCGGCAGCAATGGATCTATTTACATTTTCACAAACGGGGCAGGCGGTCATCACCTTGATGGTTGTGGCGGTGATGTTCGTGATGTTTTTGCGCGAAACCCTGCCAACCGAGGTGGTGGCGATTGCGGGGGTGGCGGCGCTGTTGGTGCTGGGCATCCTGCCTTATGATGCGGCGCTGAAGGTGTTGTCCAATCCGGCCCCCTGGACCATCGCCGCGATGTTCATCGTGATGGGGGCGTTGGTGCGCACCGGCGCGCTGGACTGGTTTACCAAGATTGCCGAGCGAAACGCCGAGGCGCGGCCTGCGCTGGCCATTGGCGCGTTGATGGCGTTTGTGGTGATTTCCAGCGCGATTGTGTCAAACACGCCGGTGGTGGTGGTGATGATACCGGTGTTTGTGCAACTGTCGCGCAAGATGAAAATATCGGCCTCCAAAATGCTGATCCCGCTGTCTTATGCGGCGATCCTTGGCGGCACGCTGACCCTGATCGGCACCTCGACCAACCTGCTGGTCGACGGGGTGGCGCGGGCCAACGGGATGAAGGGGTTCACCATATTCGAGGTCACCCCGCTGGCGATTTTTCTGGTGATCTGGGGGATGATTTATCTGCGCTATATCGCGCCGCGCCTGTTGCCGGATCGCGATAGTATGGCGAACCTGTTGTCGGACAAATCGCGGATGAAGTTTTTCACCGAGGCTTTGATCCCGCAGGAGAGCAACCTGATCGGGCGCGAGGTGCTGGACGTGCAATTGTTCAAGCGCGACGGGGTGCGGTTGATCGATGTTCTGCGCGGCGACGAGAGTTTACGGCGCAATATGAAAGACGTGGTGCTGAAGGTTGGCGACCGCGTGGTTTTGCGCACCGCGATGACCGAATTGCTGTCGCTACAGCGCAACAAAAGCCTGAGGCGCATGGATCAGTTAAGCGCGGTTGCGACCTCGACGGTCGAGGTGTTGATCACGCCGGGGTGCAAGATGATCGGGCGCACTCTGGGGACGTTGCGCCTGCGTCGGCGCTATGGGGTTTATACGCTGGCGGTGCATCGGCGGAACCAGAATTTTAGTGGTCAACTGGATGATTTGGTGGTGCGGGTTGGCGACACGTTGCTGCTGGMGGGGGCACCCGAGGACATTCAGCGGCTTGCCTCGGACGTGGGGCTGGTGGATATTTCCAAGCCGTCGGGGCGCGCATTTCGCCGCAACCATGCGCCGGTGGCGATTGTGGCGCTGCTATCMWTTRTGSWKMYRGCMRYGKTSRKKGTWKYRYCGRTRKTSCTKKWGSCNCNATTCTSGSKKWRGMSSTKKKNGCTGKTGACGCGATGCATTGACGCGGACGAGGCGTTTTCATTCATCGACGGGCGCTTGCTGTCGATGATTTTCTCGATGCTGGCGATTGGCGCGGCATTGGAGGCCTCGGGCGCTGTGGCAATGATTGTGCGGGGGTTGGCCCCCTATATGGGCGGGCTGCCGCCGTTCCTGATTGTCTGGGCAATTTACCTGCTGACATCAGTGCTGACCGAACTGGTGTCAAACAACGCGGTGGCGGTTGTTATCACGCCGATTGCCATCGGGTTGGCCGCCGAAATGGGCATTGATGCGCGGCCTTTGGTGGTGGCGGTGATGGTCGCGGCTTCGGCGTCATTTGCAACGCCGATCGGGTATCAGACCAATATGCTGGTTTATGGACCAGGCGGGTATCGGTTCACCGATTTCATGCGGGTGGGCATTCCGCTGAACCTGTCGATTGGCCTGCTGGCCAGCGCGATCATTCCGTTTATGTGGCCGTTGTGAAGGCGTTGCGGGGGCATTGGCAACTGCTCCTGATCACCGCTGTGGTGTTCGCGCTTTGGCAGACCCCTGTGATCACCCCGCTGAAAATCCTGATCGTATTCCTGCATGAAATCAGTCACGGGGTGGCTGCATGGCTAACGGGGGGCGAGGTGGTGAGCATTAGCGTGTCCCCACGCCAAGGCGGGTTGACCACGACACGCGGCGGGAACCTGTTTGTGATTTTCTCGGCGGGGTATGTTGGGTCACTATTTATCGGGGTGGCGGTGTTTTTGATTGCGTTAAAAAGCAAGGCGGACCGAGGGTTGATGGCCGTGCTTGGGGGGGGGCACTTTGCTGATCGCGGCGTTCTATATCCGCGAATGGTTTGCGCTGGGCTTTAGCGTCGGGTTGGGCGTTCTGATGCTGACCTCGGCGCGGTTTTTACCACACAGCACCACGATCTGGCGCTGCGGGTGATTGGGCTGACCAGCATGATCTATGTGCCGTTCGATATTTTCAGTGACACGATTGCGCGCTCGGGCGAGCGGTCGGATGCCTATATGCTGGCCGAACAGCTTGGCGGGACTACGGTGATGTGGGGCGGTTTGTGGCTGGTGATTACGCTGGTGGTGATCGGGGTCTGTTTGCGCTATGGGCTGGGAGAGCGGAGCAATATCGGGTTTAGGCAGGCTGGTGGGAATAATTCTTTGAAAGAATTATAACCGGAATTTTTCAAAAATTCCGCGGCCCCTGTTTATAAGGGCCAAAACACCAGTATGGCCGGTATGCTGACAGCCACCACCAGTATTTCAAGTGGCAGGCCCATGCGCCAGTAATCCCCGAATGAGTAACCGCCCGGGCCTAAGATCAGGGTGTTGTTCTTGTGGCCGATCGGCGTCAGGAATGCACAGGATGCGGCCACCGCGACGGCCATCAGGAACGGGTCGGGGTTCACGTCCAGTGCTTGCGCCATTTTGATGCCGATCGGGGCGGCGACGATGGTGGTGGCGGTGTTGTTCAACACGTCCGACAGCGACATGGTGACGATCATCAGGATGGTGAGGATCGCCCATGGGGCCATGCCTGCGGTCAGCTCGATCAGCCAGCCGGCGATCAGTTCGGTGCCACCGGAGGTTTCCAAGGCCGAGCCAAGCGGGATCATCGAACCGAGCAGCACCACGACGGGCCAAGATATGTGGTCGTAGATGTCGGCGAGCGGCAGGATTTTGGTCAGCACAAAGCCGACCACCACCAGTCCCAACGCCACGGGCAGGTAGATCAATCCGGTGCTGGCGGCGGCGACAGCGGCCGCAAACATGCCGATGGCCAGCCAGACTTTCTTCTCGTTCGTGACCGTCAGTCCGCGCTCGGCCAGGGGCAGGCAGCCCAGCCATTCGGTAATATCCGCGCCGCGGTCCTGTGGCACCAGCAGCAGCAAGATGTCGCCCGCGTGCACCACGGTTTTGCGCACCTGTTTGGTGATGCGTTTGCCATTTCGGGAGATGCCCATCAGCACGGTGCGTTGCCGCCAGCCAAGGCCAATCGCCACTGTGGTTTTACCGTTGATGCGGGCGTCTTCGGTGACCACGACCTCGATCACTTGTAGCCCTTCTCCGTCGGCGTGTAACTGTTCCTGGCGTTTTTCGTCGGCAAAATCCAGCGACAGCGCTGCGCGGAATTCATCCAGTGCGTCGGGGGCGGCCTCAAGCACCAGTGCGTCACCGGCCAGCAGCTTGGTGGCGTGTGCGGTGCCATAACGCCGCTTGCCGTCGCGCACCAATCCAAGGATGGCGACATCGTTTTTATCGGCGGCCTCGTACAGGTCGCGCACCCGTTTTCCGATGTGTTTCGAGCCCTCGGGCACCGTCAGTTCTGCGATGTATTGTGCCATATCCCTCATCGGGTCACCGGCTTCGGCCGCATCATTTTTTTGCGGGATCAGACGCCAGCCGATGACGGCGACAAACAACAGCCCTGCGATGGCGGTGATGCCACCGACGGGGGCGAAATCGAACATTTTGAACGGCTCGCCCAAAGCATCCTCGCGGATGGTGGCGATGATGATGTTGGGCGGTGTGCCGATCAGGGTGACCATGCCGCCAAGGATGGTGGCGAACGACAGGGGCATCAGTGAAAGACCCGGCTGGCGACCTGCCTTGCGGGCGGTCTGGATGTCGACCGGCATCAGTAGGGCAAGAGCCGCGACGTTGTTCATGAAGGCCGAKA
>NVTS01000008.1 GCA_002732995.1 Marinosulfonomonas sp.
CCCGTGGACATTCATCTTGATGCGATCAGGGCAGCTACCAGATTCCAGTTTGCGATATAACTACTGTCGGTTTTATCGTAACGCGTTGCGATACCACGGAATTCCTTAATCTTGGCGAAGTAATTTTCCACCAAATGCCGCCAGCAATAGACTTCTGCATCGTATTCCCGCTGCACAATTCTGTTCGATTTTGGCGGGATCACGGCAATTGCACCGCGTTCGCCCAACTCTTCAAGCAGCCAATTGGCGTCAAACGCCTTGTCAGCCAGCAGCGCTCCGAACGAAACGCCCCGGATCAGCGGAGCCACCCCCTTCATATCGTGGGCCTGCCCCGGCAGTAGCAGGAACTTCACAAGATTTCCAAGCGCGTCCACCAATGCCACGATTTCGGTCGTCAGCCCGCCGCGCGAGCGCCCGATGGCCTGATTTTGAGTCCCCCTTTTGCGCCGGTTGCCTTTTGATGAACCGAAACAATGGTGCCATCCGCTGCCCGGCAGTGGTTTTCCTGCAAACCATGAGAGGGAATCATGGCGTATTCGAGGTCCGGGTCATTGCTCATAGCGTTGAAAAACTCTCAAAAACACCGCGCTCGGCCCATCGTCTGAACCGGCGGAACTGGCTGTTCCAGTTGCCAAAATTTGTAGGTAGATCTCGCCATGGAGAACCGGTGCGAACCCGCTAGAAAACCGCCTCCGGAAACAGACGATTGTCACTACCGGTTCTCCCGCTGTCCGTCGCCTTGCCCGGCAGCAAAGGCGCAAGGCGCTCCCAAATCCGGTCACTCAGCACAAATTGCTTCTCGTCCATCACAAACTCCCTTTTGGAAGATTGAATCAGAAATCAAAGCAAAAGGGAATCCCGAATGTCCACAGGCCCTAGAAGATATAAGAAGAGATTCTATGCCTGCGGCGCGGATATTTATGGAACAATGATGGGGAGGATCAGGATTTGATCCGCTGCATTTTTGCATCATACAGCGGGGTCATATGCACGGTGCAGGGGATGCGTTTGGTGGCGACTTCGAGCTCGTAAGTTGCGTCCATGATATAGTCGCGGGTGACGCCGTCCGGGTTGCGGACATACCCGTAACCGATTGATTTATTGACGGTATACCCAAACCCGCCAGAGGTCAGCCAGCCAACCCTCTCGCCATTGCGGTAAATGGTTTCGCGACCCAGCAGCACCACGTCGGGCGCGCAAGTGAAACAAGCCATCATCTTTTTTACCCCGTTATCTTTTTGACCCTGCGCCGCCTCGCGTCCGATAAACGGGGTGTTTTTACGCAATTTTACCGCCCAGCCAAGGCCGGATTCAAACGGAGTGTGGTCAGGCCCTATGTCTGATCCCCAAGCACGGTAGCCTTTTTCAAGGCGCAGGGATTCAATGGCGCGGTAGCCGGCGTTGATCAACCCGTGATCCACCCCCGCGTCCATCAGGGCGGTGTAAACCGTGGTGGCGTATTCAGCCGGCAGGTGCAGTTCCCACCCCAATTCACCCACATAAGTAACCCGCAGCGCCAACACAGGGCAGCCTGCAATGCCGATGGTTCTGGTGGTGCCAAAGGGGAAGCCCGCGTTTGTGACATCGGCGCGGGTGACCTTTTCCAGAATATGGCGGGCGCGTGGCCCCATCAGTGACAGCACCGCATTGGACGAGGTAATATCGAACACTTGGCAGTTCATCCCGTCGGGGATATTACGCGAAATCCAGTCGAAATCATGGGTGGCATAGCCGGTGCCGGTGACAATGTAGAATTCATCCCTCGCCACGCGTGCAATGGTCAGATCACATTCGATACCACCATTCGCATTCAGCATCTGGGTGTAGGTCAGCACGCCTACAGATTTGTCCACATTATTGGCGCAAATCCAGTTCAGGGCGGCCAGCGCATCCGGCCCCTTTAGTGCAAATTTAGCGAAGGATGTTTGATCGAAAATTACCGCGGCTTCTCGCGCCGCTTTGTGTTCGCGCCCGACTGCCGCAAACCAGTTCTGGCGCTCAAAGCTGTAGATATCTTGCGGGGTTTCCCCCTCGCCAGCAAACCAGTTTGGCCGCTCCCACCCAAGCTTCTCGCCAAAACAGGCACCCTGCCCTTTTAGCACCTCGTATAGTGGCGATTTTCGGCAAGGGCGGCCTGACGAATGCTCCTCAAACGGCCATGCCATTGTGTAGTGTTTGCCATAAGCCTCATAGGTGCGGGTTCTTACCCAGTCGGTGTCAAAGTGCGGCCGACCAAAGCGGCGGATGTCGCACGCCCACAGATCGAACGGTGGCTCGCCCTTGGCCACCCATTCGGCCAGCGCCATGCCTGCCCCGCCGCCGGCTGCGATGCCGTAAGCGTTGAAGCCAGCACCTACAAAGAAATTGCGCAGCTCCGGCGCCTCGCCAATGATGAAATTACCATCCGGTGTGAAGCTTTCCGGCCCGTTGGTCAGGGTTTTGATGCCTACGGTTTCAAGGGCGGGCACGCGGCCCAGCGCCAGTTCCATCAACGGCTCGAAATGGTCGAAATTACTATCCAGCAGGGTGTAATGGAACCCCTTAGGAATGCCACCAACCGCCCAAGGGATCGGGTTGGCCTCATAGCCGCCCATCACCAATCCGCCGACTTCTTCCTTGTAATAGGTCAGCCGATCAGGATCACGCAGGGTGGGCAGGTTTTTCGGCATGCCAGCAATCGCCTCGGTCACCATATACTGATGCTCCATCGAAACCAGCGGCACGTTGACCCCGAAACGGGCAGCAAAATCGCGGCTCCATTGGCCCGCACACAGCACCACTTGGCCACATTCAATCCGGCCCTGATCGGTGATCACCGCCTTGATTTTGCCCGCCTCGATCTTGATGTCAGTGACCTTGCAATCCTCAAATATCTGCGCCCCCGCCATGCGTGCGCCTTTGGCCAAGGCCTGGGTGATGTCAGACGGGTTGGCCTGACCATCGGTGGGCATAAAGGCTGCCCCGACCAGATCGTCGATGTTCATCAGCGGCCACAAATCCTGTGCTTCCTTCGGGGACAAAAGGTCCATCTGCAAGCCGAATGAGCGCGCGGTGGTGGCTTGGCGTTTGACCTCGGTCCAGCGTTCCTGATTGCAGGCCAGGCGTAAACCGCCGTTCATTTTCCACCCCGTTCCCAGCCCGGTTTCCGCCTCGATGGTGTTGTACAGGTCAACGGAATAGCCCAGCAACTGGGTGATGTTGGCATTTGAGCGCAATTGCCCGACCAGACCCGCCGCATGAAAGGTGGTGCCGGATGTCAGTTCCTGGCGTTCCAGCAGCACACATTCCACCCCCAGYTTSGCCARATGATASGCSGTYGAACARCCMAYRATRCCRCCGCCAATAACGACRRCWYKKGCRSWKGWKGGAARGGWKYTCATRGYRWSYCTCANCWTWGMTTGWAAGTNRKMAWRGGCKSSYYYRAAACGNGYCARGKTTTTCNKCGGTGTAGRCSGCRTARTCAAWGTCKAKKKYMGAGKKGATTTCRGACACCATGCTCCACATGSWYTCGCGCAGCAGCGAGGCGCATTTCATCGCGTGGTAACGGTGCAGTAAGTCAGCCGCGATGGGGCCGTCGAAATACAGCTCCAGCATGTTGGTTTCTTGGGTTTCATTAAGCGAATTGTTCGACGCCAACCCGCCCAGATCGAACAGTGGTGAGTTGAAACCTGCATAGTCCCAGTCGATCAACCACAAACGATTGCCATCATCCAGAAAATTCGCGGCCATCAGATCATTGTGACCAAACACGATGTCGAACGGGCCGGCGGCGGTTTCCAGCCTTTGGCAAATTTGCAGATATTCGGGCAGTTCGGCACTATAGTTGCTGCCCTTCTCAGCCAATGTCGCGGCGTAATCACGGATCACATGGAACACCCAGAAGATCAGCGCGGGGCCACGGAAATGTTTAGGGATTTCGGTATGGCAGCGGCGCATCAGCGGGATGATCCGTTCCATCATTTCAGGCACACCTATATCAGGTTCATCCAGCGTTTTGCTGGCGATATAATCAACCACGGTCAAGCCGTCCTCATTATGGACCACCGCAGGCGAAAGCCCCGCTGCATGGGCCGCGCGGCTGGCAGCAAGTTCGTTAAAGCGCAGCAGTTGATGCTCTGGCAAATCCTCGCCAAAGCGGGCGACATATGTGCCGCGCGCGTCCGTCACGGTAAAATTCAGATTGGTGCGCCCGCCGCCCAGGGGTTTGGTCACGATATCGCCTTGCCAAATCGGCAGGGCATTGATGCGTTTCAGGGCCGTTTCATGATCCATATCAGGTCTCCAATCCATATCTGATCCGCGCTTTACGCGCACTGGCTGATATGACCCTGTCGGCGATGATGGCGATAAATGCAATGGCAAAACCGGCGACCAATCCGCGCCCCGTGTCGGCCTTGGTCAGGGCGATGTAGACCTCTTGGCCCAGATCGCGGGTGCCCACGAGGGCAGTGATCACCAACATGGATAGCGCCAGCATGATGGTCTGGTTCAGGCCCARCAGSAYYTCGGGCAWSGCCARYGGCAGGCGGATGCGGGTCARCARYTGGCGKKKGGTGCAGCCSGAYACCACGCCCGCCTCGATTAATTCGGGGCTGACGCTGCGCACTCCGTGGGCGGCATAGCGCACCGCGGGCACCACCGCATACAGCACAATTGCCACCATCGCGGTGAAATCGCCGATGCGAAACAGCATCACCACCGGGATCAGGTAGACGAAACTGGGCAGGGTTTGCAGCGTGTCGATCATCACGCCGATGATGCTGCCTGCGCGGGCGTTTACCGCCGCCAGAACGCCCAGCGGGATGCCGATCAGGCTGGCGATCACCACCGAGGAGCCACACAAATATACCGTAATCATCGCCTTTTCCCACATGCCGGTGGACACGATGAAACCCGCCATCAGGGCGTTCATCACGGCMAGTTTCCAGCCGCCGRATTTCCAGCCGATTGCGGCAATCATCAGGATCGCCCATGGCCACGGGATACCTAGGAAAAAGCGTTTTGTTGGCAGCATGAAATTTGACAGGAAGAATATTTTGACCGCCTCGAAGGTATCGTAGTGGTTCACGTTCAGGTATCTCACCCCGTTGTCCCAGAACGCACCCGTGGTCAGGAATGCGCCCTCGGGGTAGGTTTGGAATGCGGGGATGAACTGGCCCAGAACGAAGGCCGCCATCAGGATCACCAGCACGATCACGCTGCGCGGATGGCGAGCCAACCATGTTTCGCCCTTAGGCGCAGTCACATTGCGGGTGGCAAAGGCTTGGGACAAACGATCAATTGCAATCGCCAGAATGACAATGGCGATCCCCGCCTCGAACCCGCCGCCAATGTCCAGACGGCGCAAGGATGACAGCACGTCGAACCCCAATCCCCCAGCCCCGATCATACTGGCGATAATCACCATGTTCAGCGACAGCATGATCACCTGATTGACCCCGACCATCAGGCTGTGCTGTGCGGCAGGCACCAGAATGCGCCACGTCATTTGGCGACGGGTGCAGCCGGTCATGGTGCCGAAATCCTTAATTTCAGGGTCAACCGCATGCAGCGCCATGGTGGTAATCCGCACCATCGGCGGCATCGCGTAAATTACTGTGGCGACCAGCGCCGACACGGGGCCAAAGCCGAACATGAACAGGATTGGCACCAGATAGGCGAAAATCGGAATGGTTTGCATCAGATCCAGAATAGGTTTCAGGATACGGTCGAACGAGGCATGGCGGTAAGCGGTGATGCCCAAAAACAAGCCCCCCGCGACGCCGATCGGCACCGCGATCACCACCGAGGCCAGCGTGACCATGGCGCTTTCCCATTGGCCGAACACCGCCAGATACAGGAACGCCGCACCAACGATGGCGGCCAGCAGCCAGTCGCGTGCGTAATGGCCCAGTGCGATGACGCCCGCTGTGACCGCGATCCAGCTAAAGGGTGGCAGAATTTGCGTCGCGCGCCGCCCGATCCCGTCCATGAACCCTTCGGCCAGCAAGGCACGGGCCAGATTGTAGGGCTGCTCGATCACCCAGCTGATGCCGCGGGTGAATTCGGTGAAGGTGAACAAACCGAATGTGGCCTCCTCGACTAGCCATTTCATTATCGCTGACACGCTGTCCTTTAGCGGAATGACCCACGCGTCGGGGTAGTCCATGATCCAGCCGAGATTCATCGCGTTGGCCCAGCCCAGCCCAAACCGCGCCAGCAGCCATGTGGCGATGAACAGTCCGATCCAGATCAGCGATTGCGGTGCCAAGCGCCCCATCTCAGGCCCCCTTGCCAACAAGCACATTGATCACTGCTTGCGCGTCAATCGCACCCACCGCCTGCCCGTGCGCATCAACCACCTTGAGCGGTTTTTCGGCCTCGACAACCTGCGCCGCAACCTCGGAAATTTTGGCATCGAACGGAATTCCCGCGCCCGCGCCCTTCGCCCCGACGGCCATCACACTGCCCACCGACAACACTTTGTCGCGCGGGATGTGGCGGGTGAATTCCTGCACATATCCAGTGGCGGGATTCAGCACCAGTTCTTCGGGGGTGGCCACCTGAATAACCGCGCCGTCCTTCATAATGGCAATGCGATCCGCCAGCCTTATGGCTTCGTCAAAATCATGGGTGATAAACACGATGGTCTTTTTCAACATCCCTTGCAGGCGCAGGAATTCATCCTGCATTTCGCGCCGGATCAACGGGTCCAGCGCCGAGAACGGCTCGTCCAGAAACCACAGTTCGGGCTCCACCGCCAAGGACCGCGCAATCCCGACCCGTTGCTGTTGTCCGCCCGATAGTTCACGCGGGAAACACCCCTCGCGCCCCTTCAGGCCGACCAGCTCAATCACCTCATGCGCCCGTTCCTCGGCTAGCGGTTTGGATTGGCCCTGAATGGTCAGCGGAAAGGCCACGTTTTGCAGAACTGTCAGATGCGGCAACAGGGCAAAGTGCTGAAACACCATGCCMATMYKRTGRCGNCGMWTKTCGATCAACTCGCGTTCGGACATCTTTAACATGTCCTGCCCGTCAAACAGCAATTCGCCCGCTGTTGGTTCAATCAGGCCGGACAGCAGCCGCACCAACGTGGATTTGCCCGATCCCGACAGCCCCATGATGACGAAAATCTCGCCCTCATGGATATCCAGCGACACCTGTTGCACAGCACCGATCAACCCGTGCCGGTCCAGATCTTTCTGGGTCGGCGGCAAGGTTAAATCCGCTACATTGCTGCCGTAGATTTTCCACAGCGCATTGCAGACTAATTTTGCGGGCTTGGTCATTCGGAGTGGCCTGTATTCAGAGTGTGGCGAGGCCAGATATCCGGCCCCGCACGTTTATTATTGTGCAATCCAGCCCTGCCAGAGGGCCTCGTTGGTATCCATCCATGCGTCAACCACATCGTCGATGGATTTACCGTCCAGATCAACCTCGCCAACCATCGCGCTCATTTCTTCGTTGGTCAGGGTGTAGGATTGAACGATCTTATGCGCGCCGGGCCATTTGTCTTTCATGCCGGACCATGCCGCCTTCCAGATCGGGCCACGCGGCTTGCCGCAATCATAAGCCTTGTCGGGGTTCACACCAACGGACGGGTCCGAATAGCATTCTGCCGAATAGGGTGGAAATTCCACGAACTCGCCGTCGAATTTGGCTGGTGCCCAATGTGGAACGTAAACCCACAGGATAATTGGTGCCTCACGCTGATAGGCAGATTCCAGCTCGGCAAACAGCGCCGCATCGGTGCCCGCATGAACAACTTCAAAATCAAGGCCAAGTGCCTCGACCCGCTCCTCGTCAAACCCTCCCCATGTGACAGGTCCGCCAACATAGCGCCCCTTTGGTGCAGTTTCAGCAGTGGAAAATTCGGACGCGCAGGCTTGCAATGCTTTCCAGTCCGGCAGACCCGGGCAGCGCTCTTTCATATAGAGCGGGTACCACCATTCCTCGATCGCTTGCAGGCCGGTTTCGCCGACATTTTCAACGTTGCCGGTGCCGACAGCCTCGTCCAGCGCTTCTTGGCCAGTGGTGGCCCAGATTTCCATCGCCAGCGTCAAATCACCGGTTTTCAGACCGGCAAATTGCGCGATGTAATCGGCTTGGACGTATTCGATGTTATATCCCGCCTCTTCCAGCACAGCGCCCATGATCTGGGTGTTGATCAATTGACCGGACCAGTCGTGTAATGTCAGTTTCAGTGGGTCGGCAGATTCAACATCCGCCATCAAAGCCGTGGTCGTAACAAGACCTACGGCGGCGCCCATCAGGACGCTTTTCATCATATGCCTCATCGGGCACCTCCCAGGATTTGTGACGGGATTCGCCCCGCCTTGGCCAAAGCGTGGGCTGAAAGCCTGCATCCGTCAACAATTTTGGCAATACTTTGTGGATTTATTTGGTTTTTCGTTGTCTTTTGGGGTTTTGCGCCGTAGCTTAGCGGAAAACCCATACCCACGGACAGGGATTGAAATGCAGGCCAATGCCCCCCGATCAAACCACCGCGAGCAGGAAATTCTAAAGGAGTTGCGCCTTGCGGGCGGGTCATGCCGGGTCGGGTATCTGGCACAGCGGCTGGGGGTTTCCGATGAAACGGTGCGGCGCAACATCAAGGCGTTGCAGGCTAAATCACAGGTGCGCAAGGTGCATGGCGGTGTGTTGCTGGCCGAGGATCTAACCCTGACCGAACAGCCGTTTCAGGCGCGGATGGACAAAAATGCGACGGCCAAGCGCCAACTGGCGGCCAAGCTGGCCGAGATCATTGAAGACGGGGATTCACTGTTTCTGGATATCGGCTCCACCACCGCCTATGCCGCGCAAGCACTGCGCAACCATCGCAACCTGTATATCGTTACCAATTCGYTGACYGTGGCAGGCRCSCTKGCSGCSCGYAACAACAACCGCGTGTTTTTTGCCGGTGGTGAATTGCGCAGCCATGACGGGGGGGCATTCGGGCAGGACGCGATTGCATTTATCCGCCGCTTTAACGTGCAATATGCGGTGTTTTCAGCGGGTGCGATCAATGGCGAGATCGGCTTTATGTTGCATGACATCCAAGAGGCCGATCTGCTGGCAGAGGCCGTCAAACGCGCCCAGACCCGCATCATACTGGCAGATAGTGCAAAATTCGGCATCCGCGCGCCCATTGCCGTTGCGGATCAATCCAGTTTCGACATCCTGATCACGGAAACCCCCCCGCCCGCTGCAATCATTGATATGCTGGGCGAGAACGAAATCTCGCTACTGATGGCGACCCCGAACAGAGACCCCTAAGATGCAGCAATATTTGAAAGCCATTCTTGCGATTACCGATCTGGCCGAGGATATCCCAAAGCGGTATTTCCGCCAAAAACTGGATATTGAACACAAGGGCGATGACAGCCCTGTCACCATCGCCGATCAGGCCTGCGAGCAGTTTATCCGTGACGGGTTGGCCAAACATTTCCCCGACCACGCCATTCTGGGCGAGGAATTCGGCGAGACCACCAGCGACAGCGCCTATCAGTGGATTATCGATCCGATTGATGGCACCCGCAGTTTCATTTCAGGCATGCCGCTATACGGGATGCTGATTGCGCTGCTTAAGCGGGGCGACCCTGTGCTGGGCGTGGTGCGGATGCCGGAGTTGGGCGAGGTTTATACCGGCACCAGCGAAGGCGCGTTTATGAACGGGGCGCCGATTGCGGTATCAGAGGTCACGGCACTTGCCGATGCGTTCCTGTATATCAACGAGGGCAACAAGCTGGCCACCCTGATGCCAACCCTGTTCCGCACCCTGTGCCTGTCGGGGCGCGAACGGCGGCTGGGGTATGATTGCTACCCCCATGCGCTGGTCGCGTCAGGGCAGATAGACGCCTGTGTGGATTACGATTTACAGCCTTATGATTACCTGCCGCTGGTGCCGATCATCACGGCGGCAGGCGGGGTGGTTACCGATTGGGACGGCGCGCCGCTAACCTTGAAATCGGACGGGCGGGTGGTGAGTGCTGCCACGCCTGAGTTGCACCGCGAGTTGCTGGAAATACTGGGATAAAATATGGCAGACCACTCTGTTAAGCATCTGGTCATTGGCGGCGGTATCATCGGCTGCTCCATCGCCTACCATCTGGCGAAATCCGGTGAAAAAGATGTGGTACTGCTGGAAAAAGCCGCCCTGACCGAAGGCGCGACGTGGCATGCGACGGGGTTGATTGGCCAATTAAGGTCGTCGCGGAACACCACGCGGATGTTGCAAAAATCTGTTGCGATGTATGATGTGTTGCAGGATGAAACCGGCCTGAATTGTGACTGGAAAAAGGTCGGCAGCCTACGGTTGGCCGCCTCAAAGGACCGGATGCTGGAGGCCCGTCGACTGGCCACAATGGCCCGTAGCTTCGGGCTGGAGATCAGCATCATCACGCCGATTGAGGCCAAGGCATTATTCCCTTATATCGATACCACGGGGCTGGAAGGTGCGGCGTTTATCCCGTCGGACGGCCATGTTGATCCGGCCGGATTATGCCAATCCATTGCGGCTGGCGCACGGCTGCATGGGGCCATGTTGAAACAGGGCGTCAAGGTGCTGGATTTCACCGTGGTTGGCGGGCGGGTGACCGAAGTGATCACCACTGACGGCACTTATAGGTGCGAAACCGTGACCATCGCCACCGGCATGTGGAGCCGCGAACTGGGCGCGAAACTGGGTCTGACGATCCCCGCTGTGCGGTCGAGCACCAGTATATCATCACCGAGCCAATCCCCGATTGCCCCGATAACCTACCCACCCTGCGCCACCCTGATCGAGGTCACATCGGCCCGCGCCGTGATCAACATTGCGGGGCCAGAGGCGCGTGATGTGCTGGCAGCGGCCTCCGAAAGCGACGTTTCCAGCGCCACCTTCCCCTTTGCCACCTGTCGCGACATTCTGATAGGTGCTGCCCCTGTGCGAGCCATCCGGATTGGCTATGTCGGCGAATTGGGACGGGAGCTGCACATCCCCACCGAATACGCGCTGCATGTCTATGATCTGCTGTGTGAGCACGGGGCGGTGCACGGCATCCGCGACATTGGCTATCGCGCCATTGACAGCCTGCAGATGGAGAAGGGGTATCTATACTGGAGTGCCGATATCACACCGGATTACACACCGCTCGAGGCGGGTCTGGGCTTTCGGGTGCATCTGAAATCCAAGGGCGATTTTATCGGGCGCGAAGTGCTCGAGGCGCAGAAAAACGACGGGGTGTCGCAGCGGCTGTGCTGCTTTACCTCGGACGTGGAATTGCCGCTGTTTGGTGGCGAGACCATCTTGCATGGTGGCAAGGTTATATCGCTGGCAAGCAGCGCTGCATTTGGCGTCACAGTGGGCAAAACCATCCTTTATGKCTATTTGCCCGATGCGCTGTGCGGGGAGGCAACATTTGAACTGGAAGTTTTCGGGGAGCGCCACGCGATTAGCCACCCCCCCCCACTGTATGATCCTGATAATATACGATTAAAATCCTGAATAGGAGGCGTAAATGCCGGATAATCAACAAGCAGTTTATGAGGCTTTGCAGAACCTGCCACAGTTTGCCGGTGTGGCCCGCGACAGCTATAAAGCCACGCGTCTTGGTGAATTAACAAACCTTGTTTATCGAATTGATAATACAGACGAAAACCTGATCGTGCGTATCCCCGGCGGCGGAACCGGTGATTACATCGACCGTGCGGTGGAATTACACAATGCACAGGCCGCGCACCTTGCTGGTGTGTCACCGGAAATCCTGTGGGCCGACGGGCAAAGCGGCGTTATGATCAGCCGCTGCATCACGGCCGAAACCATGACGCCCGCGCAGTTTTCCAGCCGCGATGGCAGCCCCGCGCGGGCGGGTGTGGCGCTGGCTGAATTGCACAATTCAGGGCAGGAATTCCGGTTCCGGTTCGAACTGTTCACCATGATCGACGACTACCTGAAAATCCTTGCGGGCAAGGACACCGCCCTGCCCGTTGGCTATAGCGATATCATCAAAGCCGCCCAACCCGTCAAGCAGGCGCTGGCCGACAACCCCGCCCTGCTCACCCCTGTCATTGCGACCCGCTGTGCGAGAATCTTCTGGATGATGGCGTAAAAATGTGGATCATCGACTGGGAATATTCCGGCATGAATGATCCGCTGTGGGATCTGGGCGATCTGTCGGTCGAGGCCGGTTTCACGAGTGCGCAGGACATGGAAATGCTGCAGGCCTATTTTGGCACTGAGCCATCCGGCGCCCAGATCGGCCGCATGGTGATCTACAAGGCGATGTGCGACCTGTTATGGACGCTGTGGGGGTTGATCCAGCATGCCGACAACAACCCTGCCGAGGATTTCTGGGCCTATGCGACGGGGCGTTTCGAGCGATGCAAGCGGTTGATGCAGAGCGACGGATTCGGGGCACATTTGGCCGCAGTCCGTGGGTCGTCACATTCCAACGGCAGATACCGGTTTCGCATCTCTGGTTTCAAGCGCCACCTTTAGGCCCGCAACCGTCAATGGTTTTTCCAGGCACACCACACGCGGCTCGGCCCCGTCGGAATAGGGGTGCGTGCCGGGCATCCGGCCAGAGGCGACGATGATTTTTGTGGTTGAACACAAAGCCAGGCAATCGCGCGCGATGGTCCAGCCGGAATGGCCTTGGTCCAAATGTAAATCGGTGACCACCAGGTCCAGTTTCTGGCCAACATAAAGCGCATCTTGTGCCTCTGCAAAGGATGCGGCCTCGATCACTTGATAGCCAAGTTGGGCCAGTTGTTGCGAAGTGCTGGCCAATGCGCCCGCGTCATCCTCGACCAGCAGGGCCGTGCCGATTGTTGTAACAGGCGCGGCATCTGTCTGCTGTTGGCAAAGAGGCAAGACAAGTCGCACATTTGTGCCCTTGCCAACGTCGCTGCTGATCTGGATGTCGCCGCCGGTTTGCTTGATAAACCCGTATACCATCGACAGGCCCAGTCCCGTGCCCTGCCCGTCCTTGCGTGCGGTAAAGAACGGCTCCAGCGAGCGGGCAACCACCGCCTCCTCCATGCCGCAACCTGTATCGTTGATGTCGATCATCGCCGTGGCATCGCCTGATTTGGAGACCGTAATGCGGATCAGACCCTGCCCCTCGATCGACTGGTTGGCATTCAGGCACAGGTTCAGAATGGCGCTTTCCAATTGGCCCGGATCAACGCGAACGCATAGTTTTTCAGCGGATGCGTGGGCCTCAAGTGTCACTCCCTGCTTTAGCCCTATACTAACCAGATCGGTCAGCCCCTCGACCAGTTCGTTCAACTCGACCACCTCGGGAACAAGGCGTTGTTTGCGGGCGAACGCCAGCAAACGCTGGGTCAGGGACGCGCCAAGTTCAGCCGCATCAGACACCCGTTGCAGCAGGGTTTTGGCCGTCACTTTGCGGCTGCCGGTTTCCAGTAAATGGATGTTGGCGGTGATCGTCGACAGCACGTTGCCAAAATCATGCGCCACTTCGCCCGTGACTTTGCCAAGGCTTTCGATGTGCTGGATCTGGCGCAGGCGGTTGTCCATCTCGCGCCGCTCGGTGGCATCGGAAAACAGCCAGATACCGCCCCCATCGGGAAGGCGCGAGCAGCGCACCTCAAGGCACTGGCCCGCGGCGTTTTGCAATTCGGTAAAGCCGCGGAATGTGGCATCAATTCCGGCCGCAGCAGATTGCGCCGCGAAATCCGTTTGCTGCATCACGTCGCAGATTGTCAGCTTCCCCGACAACTGCTCTGCATCCAGCCGCAACACATCGGCAAAATTCGGGTTCGTGGCGGTCAGGTGCCCCGTGTCGCTGGTGATGGCCAGTCCCTCGGATATATTGGCAAACATCTTTTCAAACAGGGCGTTTTTCTGGTGCAGTTGGCGGTTACTACGATCCAGCCGCAGCGCGTTGGCGCGGAACACGCGGAACGAATGGTGCAGCTTGCCGATTTCATCATTGGCCACCGGTTTGCGACGCAACTGCGTGCTGCGATCCCCTTGGGCAAGGCGCAGCATCGCGTCCGATATCGCCTTGATGTTGCGGGTGACATAGCCTGACACGAATATCGCCGCCAGCAGCGCAACCGTGACACTGACCAGACCGGCAACCAGTATCACCGCCTTGGCCAGATCAATCGAGCTGGAGGTTTTCCGGCGCTCTTGCGACAGGAATTCCTCGGCGTTGCTGGCAAATCGGGCGGCCAGATCACTGATGGTGCTGGCATTATACTGAATGCGAAACAGTGCATTCTGGCTCTCCAGTTTATGCGACAGTTCACGGCGACGCGCCTCGAACAATCCCATATCCCCCGCGGATATACGGTGCAATTCGCGGTACAGATCAGACTGGGCACCCTGTGCCTCAAATCCTGCAAAAGCACGGCGCATGCGCTGGTAATTACGCCGGTGTTCACCCACCCCCATCAGGTTTTCCGCACGCCCCGCCCCGACCAATTCATTCGCCATCCCTTGCAATGCCAGCCAAATCCGGCGCTCGTCATTTGCCAAGTCGGGATTGGTGGATTGGCGGTAAAATTGCCCTTCATGGCTGGAGAGCTGCACATTCAAAACCTGTGCCTGATCCCGCTCAAAATTCAGCCGCTCGGCAGCACCCACCAGATCACCAATCGCGGCTTTCATCTGGCGCACGGCGGCGGCGATTTCCTGTTCATAGGCACTGACCGGAGATTGGGGTGCTACTTCTACATCCGGCCAATTACTCAGTGCCGGCTCTAGTGTTTCCAGTAATATCCGCCCTTCGCGTTCAATCAGATACGGCGATTTCAGGTTCAGCAGAAACGGGGCCGATGTGGCAATATCCGAGGACTGTTTCGACAGGCCAAGAGCGCGGGCAACCTGTGTCAGGGTCTGGCTATGCAACCGTTCCAGCCGCGTGCCAGCCCGATCCAGCGCATACCACGCGATGCCGCCGACAAACACCGTCGACATCGCCAGCAACGCCAGCGCAATCCATAGGCGTTGCCGGATATCAGGGTTGAAAAACCGACGCATTACAGGGCCGTGTTTCGCGCCACACCTTCCGGCGTGCGCACGAATATATAGCCCAATCCGCGGCGGGTTTGCAGATGCACCGGTTTGGAGGGCACCGGCTCGATCTTGCGACGCAGGCGCAGGATCAGCACATCAATGGTGCGGTCGACATATTGCGACAGATCAGAGCCAAGCTGCGCCAGCAAATCGGCGCGCGGAATAATTTGGTCGGGCTTGCGCAGGAACACTTCCAGCAGGCGGTATTCACCATTGGTCAGCGGAATTTCAGCGCCCGTATGGTCAAACAATTCGCGCCGCGTGCGATCCAGCAATTTATCGCCAAACCGGATGGTATCATGATCGGCCGGAACCACAGCAGCACCGGTTGCGGGTCCCTTGCCATAGCGGCGCAACACGGCACGGATGCGGGCCAGCAATTCGCGCGGGTTAAACGGCTTGATCAGGTAATCATCCGCCCCGGCCTCAAGCCCGACAATTTTATCGACCTCGTCGCCAACCCCCGTCAACATCACAATCGGCAAATCCAGATGCTCGCGGATATGGATTGCCAGCGTCAAACCGCTTTCGCCATTCAGGCGCAAATCAATCAGCGCCAGATCAACATCGGGGGTTTCCCCAAGCGCAAAAAATTCGGCGCTGCCCGCCATCGGCAATGGCTCAAACCCGTTTTCCTGCAACAGCGTCTCAAGCGCCAGACGCACATCCGCATCATCATCAATGATTGCAATTCTGGCCACACGGCCCACGCTGCTGTCTGTATTCATCGTCAATGGTTCCCGTTCGGGTTTCAAAGTCAGTCTTGCACAGAATGCTTGTAAAAATCCCGTTTTATTTTGGCGGCACGAGCGGGGTTGTAATATTTGCAAGGATTGTAAGGCTGTTAACAAATATCCCCCGCAATTGTAGCTTTGTTAACCCTCCGGTCCGCGCCCCCAGCCTTTGCCTGCTACGGTTCACCGGATCATTGCGCGCCCCGTGGGGGGAACCGCGCGATTTGAGATCATAACACCTGGGAGACTAACATGAAGAAAACAACCGTATTAAGCGCCGTTGCTATGGCTGCTGTATTTTCAGCAGGCAGCGCATTCGCTGGCGAATTGAATGTCGTTTGCAGCAACGAGCAAGACTGGTGCGATCTGATGGCCAGCGCCTATGAAGAAGCCACCGGCAACTCTGTTGCAATGGTGCGCAAATCCACTGGCGAAACACTGGCACAAGTGCGTGCCGAAGCCGGCAACCCCAAGATCGACGTCTGGTGGGGCGGCACCGGTGATCCGCATCTGATCGCSGCCGCCGAAGGSCTGACCCARCCRWSMGGYGCYGATAYRTCCGARYTKCTSGGCTGGGCGAAAAATCTGTCCGATATTTCAGGCGGGCGCACCATTGGCATCCATGCGGGCGCATTGGGCATTGCCTATAACGCCGACATTCTGGCCGAAAAGGGCATCGAGCCACCAGCCTGCTGGAAAGACTTAACGAACCCTGCTTACGCCGGCGAAATTCAGGTGGCAAACCCGAATTCTTCGGGCACAGCCTATACCGAACYGGCGACATTCGTGCAGCTGTTTGGCGAAGACGAGGCGTTCCGTCTGCTGGCTGAAATCGGCGAGAACATCAACTCGTACACTAAATCCGGCTCGGCCCCGAGCAAGGCAGCGGCGCGTGGCGAAACCGGCATTTCGATCGGGTTCATGCACGATATGGTGAAATTGGCCAAGGCCGGTTTCCCGCTGAAGATTGTATCGCCTTGCGAGGGCACAGGATATGAGGTTGGCGGTGTCAGCATCATCACCGGCGCTAAAAATCTGGAAGAAGCCAAGGCTTGGGTTCAGTTTTCGATCAGTGCAGCGGCGCAATCGCGTGGGCCAGAAGTTGGCGTCTATAACGTGCCGTCCAACTCTAACGCATCAGTGCCACCCGAGGCACCGAGTCTGGAGTCAATCAAGCTGATCGACTATGATTTCGCCACATATGGCGCGACAGACACACGTGAACGTCTACTGGCCCGTTGGGACAAAGACGTAAAGCCTAAGTAACGCGAAACCTAAAGTATCGGCGAAGCGCAGGTCCAGCTTTGCGCTTCGCCATTCCATTTATTCATTTACAGCGCCGAATAGCCCTGAAGGATTGCCCAAATGACACGCACAGCCGGACTCTGGCTCCTTGTGGGACTTATCGGATATTGCCTGATGCCGTGGTATATGGTGGATGGCGGGTTCTGGTCCTTTTCGTGGGTGWCAGGGATTGCTGACGGTGAAACCGGCTCAGCACTGGCATTGCTGCTGGGTCATGGCCGCCTATGGCTGGCCACGCCTATTATTGCTTTTGCCTTGGTGGCCGCCGCTCTTTACCTGATCAAAACCCCTGTCAAAAAAGCCCGACTGATCGTTTTCGTTGCGATGACAGGTATTATCCTGACGGCCCTACAAGGGCTTGCTGTGGTCCGGTCTGGCCCGCGGTTTATGAACGATACATTCACAGCACTCGGGGCCGAGGCTGGCCAAATCGGGCTGGGTGCCGGTGCGCTTGTCACCCTTGTGGCGCTGCTGTTTGTCCTGACCACCGGCTTTACCTCAATCGGCAAAGGGCGCGGCGATGCCTTTGTGGTGGGCCTGATCGGGTTGATCATCGCGCTGGTCGGGGTGTTCGTATTTTTCCCCGTCGCCCACATATTGATCCGCGCATTTCAAGTGGACGGCGGCTATTCTTTGACCGAATTTTTCCCGCGCTTTTTCTCGTCCGATCTGTGGGGGTTGGGGTGTTTCGCCGGTGGCAGGTGCGGGCCTGCAATCAACTCGGTGATCCTTGCGATCATGACGGGGGCGACCACCACCTTGTTGGGTCTTGCCTTTGCGCTGATCTTTACCCGCACCGATTTTGCGGCCAAACGGCTGTTGCGCGTTTTGACCGTGATCCCGATCATCACCCCGCCCTTTGTCATCGGGCTGGCGCTGATCCTTTTGTTCGGGCGCACGGGTGCTGCAACCGAGCTGTTTGCCGATCTGTTCGGCATCGAGAAAACCCGCTGGATATACGGCTTTGGCGGGGTTTATCTGGCGCAGGTCCTGTCCTTCACCCCCATCGCGTTTCTGGTGCTGATCGGCGTGGTCGAAGGCGTCAGCCCGTCGATGGAAGAAGCCAGCCAGACGCTGGATGCGGACCGCTGGCAGACATTTCGCTATGTGTCCCTGCCACTGATGCGCCCCGGGTTGGCCAATGCAYTCCTGCTGGGGTTCATCGAAAGCTTAGCTGATTTTGGCAACCCGCTGGTGTTGGGGGGGAATTTCAATGTGCTGTCGACCGAGATATATTTCGCCATCGTCGGGACGGTGGCGGACCCCGCCAAAGCTGCAATCCTTGCGATTGCCCTGCTGACCCTGACGCTGGGAGCCTTTCTGGTCCAGCGCCAGTGGGTTGGTAAAAAATCCTACGCCACCGTCACCGGCAAAGCGGATTCTGGCCAACATGCGGCGCTGTCGCGCGGCGTGAAAATTGCCGCCTATGCAACCGCCCTGCCCTGGGCCGCCTTTACCCTCGTGGTCTATTCAATGATCGWGTTCGGCAGCTTTGTGAAGCTGTGGGGCTATGACAACAGCTTTACCTTTGCTCACTACATCCGCGCCTTCGGCGTTAAAATCACCGATGCTGGCTGGCGTTTCACGGGTGTTGCGTGGGACAGCTATTTCACCACGCTGACCATCGCCACCATCGCCGCCCCGCTGACCGCACTGGTCGGGCTGGCCACGGCATATCTGCTGGTGCGCCAGAAATTCTTTGGCAAAGAGGCGTTTGAATTCAGCACCATGTTGTCCTTCGCCATCCCCGGCACGGTGATCGGCGTCAGCTACATCATGGCGTTCAACTTTCCACCGATCGAGTTGACCGGCACCGGTATTATCCTGATCATCGTGTTTGTGTTTCGCAACATGCCCGTCGGGGTGCGCGGCGGGATTGCGGCGATGTCACAGCTGGACAAATCACTGGACGAAGCATCGATCACCTGTGGTGCCAACAGTTTCACCACGGCGCGCCGCGTCATCGCGCCCTTGATGGGGCCGGCGATCATGGCTGCCCTGACCTATAGCTTTGTGCGGGCCATAACCTCAGTATCCGCCGTGATCTTTCTGGTCAGCGCCAAGCATAACATGGCCACGTCCTTCATCGTCGGGCGGGTGGAAAACGGCGAATTCGGCATAGCGATTGCCTATTCTGCCGTGCTGATCATCACCATGCTGACCGCGATCATTCTTTTGCAAATGATCATCGGCAAGCGCACACTGCGGCGCGATACCCGCGTTCAAAAGGCCGCGTAATGACACCAATATCCGGAGACCACAGATGACAAACCCCACCACAGGCTCGGTTCGATTTGAGGGCGTCGTGAAAAAATACGGCGCGATTATGGCGCTGCGCAAGCTGGACCTGATGATCGAGCCGGGGAAACTGGTTACCCTGCTTGGCCCTTCGGGGTGCGGCAAAACCACCACCCTGCGTCTGATCGCGGGATTGGAGCCGGCCACCGAGGGCCGCATCCTGATTGGCGGCGAAGACGTGACGCATCTGTCGGCGACCTACCGCAAGGTGTCGATGGTGTTTCAATCCTACGCGCTGTTTCCGCACATGACGGTGCTGGAAAATGTCGCCTACGGGCTGACGGTCAAATCCATGCCCAAACGCGAGGCGCACCAAAAAGCCGAAGAGGGGCTGGAGCTGGTCGGGCTGGCCGGATACGGGCCGCGCCTGCCGTCTGAATTATCCGGTGGCCAACAACAACGTGTGGCTGTGGCCCGCGCAATTGTGCTGGAACCCGAGGTGCTGTTGCTGGACGAACCACTATCCAATCTGGACGCCAAACTGCGCCGTCACGTGCGCGAGGAAATCCGCCAGATCCAGCAAAACCTGGGGCTGACGGCGGTTTACGTAACCCACGATCAAGAAGAGGCGATGGCGGTATCCGACCGTATCATCGTGATGAAAGACGCCGAAATTGCCCAAGAAGGCACGCCGCATGATCTGTATGAGCGGCCCAATTCCACCTTTATTGCCGATTTCATTGGTGACGCCAATCTGATCGATTGCGAAGTGATGGCGGCCAATGGCGAAACTGCCGATATCGAGGTCGTCCGCCACAAGCTGACTGTGCCAAATTCAGACCGCCCCAAAGGCCCCGCCAAAATGGTGATCCGGCCACACCAGATCCGGCTGTTTGGCAAAGCCAAGGACGGTGGTTTTGCCAAGGATGGTGGCTTTGAGGGTGTGATCAGCTATGCCGCCTATCTGGGCAACCAGATTCAATATACCGTAGATGGTGAGTTAGGACAGATGTTTGTGATCTCGAACAGCGCGGCAAATCCTCTGGCTATGGGTGACAATGTTTCGATCCACATTGATCCGTCCGACGTCCGGCTGGTGGCTGTCTAAACCGAAATGACAAAACCACATTCGATCATTTTCTGTGACATCGACGGGTGTTTGAACGCGGGCAAGCATGTTGCGCTCGATCTGGATGCGCTTGGGCATATTCGGGCGCAGATCAGCACGCTGGCGGATTTGGGTGTGATGTTTTCCCTGTGCACCGGTCGCCCCCAACCCTATGCCGAAGCGATGGCGCAAATTTTGGATGTGCAAACCCCGTTTGTTTGCGAGCATGGCGCAATGGTGTTTGACCCGAAAACCGAGCAGGTTTTCCCGATGCCCGAAAAACGTGACCTGCAAGTGATGGCTGATTTGCGCCGACATTTGCAAACCATTGTCGGGCAGGAAAACACCCATACGTTCGAGCCGGGAAATGAGTTTGGGCTGTGCCTGACTGGCCCGGGGATTATTGAAAAATCATACGCCGAAATTAGCGCGATCAAAGACGACTATCAGGCGCGATGCTCCACATATGATGTGATCTGGGCCCCGTCAAATTGTGCGGTCGATATTTCACCCAAAGGCATCAGCAAACAGACGGGTGCCGCGTGGTTGCTGGAGCGCTTTGGTGCTGCGAAATACACGACATATGCCATAGGCGATAGCGCGGGAGATTTTGCGGTTTTATCATTTGTTGACCACGCCATGTGCCCCGAAAATGCCGCGCCCGAGGTGAAGAAAATGTGCCCGACGATAGCGAAGTCGCCAACCGCGATGGGTGTGGTGGAAATTCTGGACGCCATATTGGAAGAGCAAGGTCGCTAATTTTACGACACCCCCTGCAAGGTTACATTTATTACAGTTTTTCAGATGGTTATATCTGGCACTTCGCCCATAATACCCTTTTTTTCTCTTGACACAGGCGCCCATCCCGCGTCAAATTTTGACCATGCAAGAACACTGCCGCGCTGTTGGCATCCGCTATCAGCGCAGGCGTGATCCATGGGGGGATATAATATGTCATTAAGACCTAATACATTTATGCGCACGGTTTTGGCCAGTGTAACAGCGGCTATTGTGGCGACGACACCAGCACAAAGCACGGCACAGGAAATGTCGGCAGAAACGGACGCGTGGCTAAAAGCGAACGCGCTTGGCAGCTACTCCGATGGCACTGAAAACTGGGACGAAATCGTCGCCAAAGCCATAGAGGAAGGCGAGGTTGTGGTTTATTCCTCCTCTGGCCGGATCGCCAAACTGAAAGACCATTTCGAGGCGCTGTATCCGGGCATTACGATGACGCTGTTCGATCTGGGATCGGTCAAAACCATCGAGAAAACCGTGCGCGAGCAAGACGCGGGCATCTATAATGTCGACGTGATCACCACTGGTAATTCAGGGCAAGTGATCCACGAATTGCTGGGGAATGGGCGGATTTTCAACTATGTGCCCGCCCACTACATGGACCGTATTCCGGTTGAAAACCGCGACCCGCTGCTGATCCGTGTGAACGAGGCGATTGYGTTTCTCTATAACACCGGGGCCAATCCCGATGGCCCGCCGATCACCAATGTCTGGCAGCTAACCCTGCCCGAATTCAAAGGCAAAGTCGGCATCAAGAACCCGATGTCATCCGGATCATCCCTGATGGGGCTGGCGACACTGGTGCAACACCCCGATGAAATGGCCGCCGCCTATAAACGGTTAACCGGCGAAGACATCGTGCTGGGCGACGGTGTGCCTGATGCGGGATATGCATTTGTCGCGCGCCTGCTTTCCAATGATCYGGTGATCTTCAAATCCGGCTCAAAACTGGCCGATGCTGCGGGCAAGGCGGGGCAGGACGACGCGCTGATCGCGTTCACCAACATGACCTATATTTCGCGCAATGAATCCAAAGGCAATGTGAACGCCATTATCTCGCAGCTCGATCCGGCATCAAAGATGGTTTACCCCACTTTCACCTCGATCGCAGCCCAAGCACCACACCCGAATGCGGCCAAATTATTCACCGCTTATCTGCTGGGGAGTATCGACATCAACAGCGAAACAGTGATTGCAAAACCCTATCTGGAAGGCGCAAGTTTCGATCTGTTACAAGGGCTTGCACCGTATCACGATGCAGGATCCGTTAGCCCGCGTTCCGACGTTCCACTGCCTGAAGGCGGCGAAATCTGGGACGAAATGAAAGGCTGGTCGGTGTCAGATACATTCATGTGGGAACAGGGGCCACGCTTGCGTGATTTCTGGCTCATTCAGTCCAGCCAATAAGACGGGCGGACATTTGAAATGGAAGAAATCCGGCTTACCGGCATTCGCAAATCCTATGGCAAAGCGGTCGCGATCCACGATCTGGAACTGACCGTTCACCCGGGCGAGTTTTTAACGATCCTCGGGCCATCCGGCTGCGGCAAAACAACAACCCTGCGCGCAATCGCAGGGTTGGAAGAACCCGACGAGGGGATGATCGAGTTGGGCGACCGCGTGTTGTTTTCGCGCAGCGAGGGCATCATCGTACCGCCGGAAAAACGCGGGCTTGGCCTGATTTTCCAGTCCTACGCCTTGTGGCCGCATATGACGGTCGCCAAGAACATCACGCTGGCGCTGAAGGAGAAAAAGCTCAGTGCCAGCGAGATCGAGACCCGTCTGACAACCGCGCTTGATCTGGTGCAGATGACCGAGCTGCGCGAGCGTTACCCGTCTGAATTGTCGGGGGGCCAGCAACAGCGTGTCGCTGTCGCCCGCCTGATTGCGCTGCGCCCGTCGGTTTTGTTGATGGACGAGCCGCTGTCCAATCTGGACGCCAAACTGCGCACCGAAATGCGCACTGGTTTGAAGCGCCTGCACCGCGATTTGAACGCCACAACGGTTTACGTAACCCACGATCAAATCGAGGCGCTGACCCTGTCGGACCGCATCGTCATTATGGACGAGGGGCGGATCATGCAGGAAGGCACACCTTATGATATCTACCACCATCCGGCCAACCTGTTTGTTGCCGAATTTATCGGTGATCCGCGGATCAATTTGTTCACGGGGGATGTGAAGGCGGGCCGGCTGGAATGTGGGGATCTATCGCTACCAGTTGTTGAAAAATTGGCGGGGCGCAGTGGCAAGCTGACCGCATCAATCCGGCCCGAGAGCATTCTGATTTCGGACAAATCCAAACCAAAGTGGCTGCACGTTACTGTCGAAAATGTGCAACCAACCGGCGCGGATACGATCATTCAGGTGGTGGCGGGTAAAACCCCGATCACCCTGTTGATGTCCGGTTTCCAGACAATGGACGAAGGCGCGTCCCTGTGGGTGGATTTTCCGGTAAAAGCGATGAATTTCTATGAYCCMGACAGCACTGTCAATCTYASCCCTGCYCTGTAAGGCWCTGGAAAAAAGGTAGAAACGGGAATGGCATCAACATCGGAACATAGCACTGGCCGCCCACCGCTCTGGTCAACCCGCAATCTGGGGTATCAGCTTTACCGGCTGAAAAACCGCCCTGAAACGGTGATTGGTGTGTTGTGTCTGGCCTTCCTTGGCTTTGTGGTTCTGGTGCCTTTGTTCCAGATCATCCGCGATGCGTTCACCTTTCAAAGCTATGATCTGGCCTATCGCCCCGATGGCGTAGTCGGCGCATTTACCCTGTTCCATCTAGACCGCGTGTTTATGCAGCCGATATCCAAGGCGCTATTTTTCAAGCCGCTGGTCAACAGCCTGTCGATGGGTGTGGCCGTGACCATCATCGGCGTCACGGTCGGGTCGGGGCTGGCTTGGCTCATGGTGCGCACGAATATCAAGTTCAAAGGCACCTTTGGCGCGATGCTGGTAATCCCCTATATGATGCCGTCCTGGGTTATGGCGCTGGCGTGGCTGAGCCTGTTCAAGAACGACCGCATTGGCGGGGCTGACGGGCTGGTGACCTATCTGTTTGGCTACCAGCCGCCCGACTGGGTCGCCTACGGGTTCTTCCCCATCGTCATTACCCTGTCGCTGCATTATTACGCATACGCCTACCTGCTGATTTCAGGCGCGTTGGCCACCGTCGATAACGAGTTGGAAGAGGCCGGCGCGATGAGCGGGATGAGCAAATGGCAATGTGTGCGCCGCATCACCATCCCGCTGCTGCTGCCCGCCTTGGGATCGGCCGTGGTGCTGACCTTTATCCGCATCCTTGGCACATTCGGCACCCCTGCCCTGTTGGGGCTGCCGGTGCGGTTCTTTACCTTTTCGACCCAGATTTACGCGTCGATCAATGCGCGCAATCAGGGCGATGCCTATGTGTTGGCGCTGGTGCTGATCATTCTGGCAATCAGTTTTATCTGGATCAACAGCCGCATCATCGGGGTGCGCAAAAGCTACGTCACCATGACCGGCAAGGGGTTTCGTAAACGCGAGTCCGATCTGGGTATCTGGCGCTGGCCCGCGACCATCGCGGTGATCCTGTTTTTGATCATCACCGTATTCATGCCGCTGGTCTTGCTTTTGTGGGAATCACTTACCCTGATCCCCGGCAATTACAGCTTTTCCAACCTCACAACCTACTTCTGGGTTGGTCAGGGCGATGTTAATCTGGCCTATGGCGAAGCAGGCGTGGTGCATAACCGCGGCATCCTCGAAGCCCTGAGCAACAGCATCAAACTGGGTTTTTCAGCGGCCCTGTTCAATGGCTTCCTTGGCCTTTTGGTCGGCTATGCGGTGGTGCGCGGACGCGGGGCGCGGATATCAAAATGGCTCGAGGGTATCGCATTTGCCCCCTATATTTTCCCCTCCATCGCGCTGGGTGCGATCTATATCGGTATGTTCTCGACTTCGATCGGACCCCTGCCTGCGCYTTACGGAACTTTCGCCATTCTGGTGCTGATCACCGTGATTAAAAACCTGCCGTTCACCTCGCGCACCGGCATCGCCGCGATGCTGCAAATCGACAAATCACTAGAAGAAACCGCGCGAGTTCAAGGCATTGGCTGGTTCCGCCGCATGTTTCGCATTATCATCCCGCTTTCCATGAGCGGGCTGGTTGCCGGAATGCTGCTGACGTTTATCACTGCCATGCGCGAACTGTCATTGATCATTTTGCTGCTGTCGCCGGGCAATATGGTGCTGACCGGCGTGATTTTTGCCTATCAGGAGCAGGACATGGCGCAACATTCGAGCGCGGTAACCCTAATGCTGGTTCTGCTCATCATCATCATCACCGTTATTGTCAGGCTGTTGTCAGGACGCGCCGGAGTTATGGGGCTGAATAACAATTAGGCACTTGGGTTATATCCAGCCCACAGTCCGCGTGACCCGAGGTGTTTTAACCAGAATCCCACCGGAATCCCTATGCCCACAAGGCTGTGACTTGACATTTCCTGCAATATACATTCAATTATCGCAATACTAATGCCGTACGAACGGGAGGAATGAAAAATGCCGGATGACAGCACCGACAATGCGAAAAGCATGTCAATCATCGTGACCAAAGGCTCGCTTGACTGGGCTTACCCCCCGTTTATTCTGGGGACCACAGCCGCTGCCATGGATATGAAGGTAACGATGTTCTTTACCTTTTACGGGCTGCCGCTGCTGAAAAAGAAACTTAATATGAAATTCACCCCATTGGGCAATCCTGCAATGGAAATGCCGATGTTTGGTGGGCACATGGCGATGCCAAACCTTCTGTCGGTTATGCCCGGCGTTGGCGGAGCGGCTGGCAAGATGATGAAAAACCTGATGAAGCAAAAAGGCGTCGCCTCGATCGAGGATCTGCGCGAGGCATCTGTCGATCTGGATATCCGGATGATCGCCTGCCAGATGACACTTGATCTGTTTGAGTATAAAACAGAAGACATGATCGATGGCATCGAGCTGGGCGGCGCTGCGACCTATTTGGAAGTGGCTGCGAAATCCGATATCAATCTGTTTATCTAAACAACAATCACCACCAACATAAAAGAGGTACCTATGGCTGAACATGAACTGAACGCAGAAGGTCTGAACTGTCCACTGCCTATTCTGAAAGCAAAGAAAGCGCTCAAAGGCATGGATGTGGGCGACACGCTGAAAATCCGTTCGACAGATCCAGGATCAGTTGCCGATTTCGCAGCATTTTGCACGCACACAGGCAACGAGCTGCTAAGCTCGTCCTCTGAAGGTGACATCTATCTGTTTGAAATCAAACGCACTTAATCGCCGTTTAGAACTGTAATTCTGATTGGCCCCGCATAACCTGCGGGGCTTTTCTTTTGCGCTTCAGCCGATTTTCACCCGTTGCACAAAATCCAGAAACCGTGCAACCCACGGATTAGCCAACGTATTTCGCTGATKGCAAAATCCAGCCAAAACATTACCCGTTACAATGGCGTCATTGGCCCCGTCAATGCCATTGCCACGGGTTATCTTACGGCCAAACTTTGTGCCCGCATCCACATTGTCCAGCCGCGCGTAATGAAACTCGTGCGCGTGGGCCACACCGTCACGCGGCGACCAAATGTGGTCCGGCGTGGTGGTATATTCCACCAATCCACGTCCCTGCGGGCGCTCGCACATCACAGCGTCCGCGCCCACCACATTACACATCTCATGACTCTCGCCATGCCACGCCATGCTGCGGCACAGATACATCAACCCGCCGCATTCCGCATAACACGGCAGCCCCACCGCCAGCGCCTGTTTGATCTGCCCACGTAGCACGGTATTGGCCGACAGGGCAGCCATCTGGGTTTCCGGAAAGCCGCCGCCCAGAAACAACCCGTCAACATCGGGCAGTGCCGTGTCCGACAGCGCGTTGAATGGCACCAGTTCGGCCCCAAGTGCTACAAAAGCATCCAGATCATCGGCGTAATAAAACCCGAAGGCCCGATCCCGCGCATAGCCGATACGTAGGCCTTTGAACCGCGATTTTATCGCAGGCGGCGCAGGCACATCCAGCGCAGGTGCCGATGCGGCAATTCGCATCAATTCGTCCAAATCGACCTGCCCGCCGACAATCCGCGATATTTCCGCGATCATTGTATCCAGATGTTCGGTTTCCGACGGGGTGGTCAGGCCCAGATGCCGCTCGCCRATWTCAAGMRCSSGATTGCGCCCGACGGCACCAATAACGAGGATATCGGTATAGGCTTCGACCGCCGCCCGCAGCTTGCCCTCGTGGCGCGGCCCGCCGACTTTGTTCAGGATCACACCGGCGATGTTCACCTCGTCAAACGCCTGATAGCCTTGCAGTAGCGGCGCAATCCCGCGGGTCATACCGCCTGTGTCGATCACCAGAACAACCGGCGTCTGCGTCACCTTGGCCAGCGCCGAATTGGCGTCTGTGCCGTCCAGCTTGACCCCGTCAAACAGCCCCTTGTTCGCCTCGATCATCGCAACATCCGCGCTACGGGAACGGTCACACATCAACGCCGTGAACTCGCCCGCTGGCATAGTGTTGTAATCAAGGTTGTAACAGGGCCGCCCGCTGGCCGCCGCCAGCCACATCGGGTCAATATAATCCGGTCCCTTTTTGAAGCATTGCACCACATTGCCCCGCGCCGCCAACGCCCCGGCCAGCCCGGTGCTGATCACGGTTTTGCCGGATGATTTATGCGCCGCCGCGATCATGAAACGTGCCATGCCCTAGCCCCTATTGAACAAACTGTCTTGGTCGCGCGTAACGCAGGCAAACGCGGGTGAATTCTGCATATCGTTATCCTTGGGTCGAAATCCTGTTTCGCCCCAACCTATCAGAAATCAGGCTCGGTGGGATCAATATTCGCATCAGACAGCGTCATGGGCAAAATGCGCAACGCGACCACGCCCATGCCGGCAATCATCACCGCCAGCGCAACACCGCCCAGACCCAATGCCCATTCATAAATCGAGGGGGTGTAGCTGATGATTTGCCCGTCATAGAACGTGCTGCTCACATCGTATGCGGGGAAAATTTCCAACGGGAAGGCCTGGCCACCAATGATGATACCATACAGATGCGCAAAGCCGCCAAGGATAATCAGGATCGATGCAAACAGCACCTGCCCCTTGCTGGTTTTTTCGGCGTGGCGCAGCAGGATTGCGGCCGGAACAATGCCACCGAYCAGCACCTGCCCGATCCAGAACAGCGGGGTGAACATGCTGTCACCGAACAGGATGAAGCGCTCAAAGTCGCCATGCTCGGCGGCATAGAAGTTGGTCAGGTGCCGCACAGCGGTGAAATACAGCACCGCCACCGCAAACACCCCCAGCAACCGGCCCAGACGTTTCACCAGATTTGGCCCGATATAGCGCCCCGTCAGCGGGAAGGTGGTGCCGAGCACCAGAATGAAAAATGCCAGCCCGAACGAGAACGACATGATGATGAACAGTGGCGCCATGATCGCCGCATCATAGCCCGAGCGCGCCACCAGCCAGCCAAAGATCGACCCGGTGCCTGTGGTCAATGCCAGCCGCCAAACAAACGCCGCGGTGCCGACAGCCCTGACCACTTCAGGCGCGATGCCACGGGCCATCTGCACGAACAGGTAAGCGCCGACAACGACAAAGAAACCGTTATATAATATGATGTTCCACGCGAAAATGGATGTGAAATTATAGGTGGTCATCGCTATGATCAAGCGGTCAGGCCGTCCAAGGTCCAGCACCAGCACGCCCAGCCCACCGGCCAGCAACGCAATTGACAACAGGCCGGAATACCGCGCCATCGGTTTGTTCTCGATCTTGCCAAACACCGACGCAATCGAGGCCACATTCAGCGCACCCGACGCTGCAACAATCAGGAAAATCGCAAACACATGCGGCAAGCCCCAGACGATCTGGTTGTTCATGCCGGTGACGATATGGCCGTGGTGCTCGACATAGAGAACCGACAGGCCAGCCGCCACAATGAAAGCGCCCATCAAGGCAGCAATCATCCAGATAGCGGGTGTTGGTTTCACCTCGCGATAGACAGTGCGCTCCATTAATCAGTCTCCAATTCCCTTACAGGTTCGTATAGCGAACACCGGGGTTTAGCCGCAGATCATCCCGCAACCCGATCGAGTTATAATTTTTCAGGGCTTTGGCTATGTCGCTGGCCGGATCGTTCAGATCGCCAAACATCATCGCGCCGTGACCCGTGGCAGCGCAGGATTCAACGCAAGCCGGAATGGCGCCCTTGTCCACCCGATGCACACACAGGGTGCAGCTCTCGACGGTGCCTTTGCCGCGTGGCGCGTGGGTTTTCTGGCCCTCGACATTCTCGTGCACGAAMGAGCGCGCCTTGAACGGGCAGGCCATCATGCAATAGCGACAGCCAATACAGGTGTGCTTATCCACCAGAACGATACCGTCGGCCCGCTTGAACGACGCACCTGTCGGGCACACGTCCACACAGGGCGGCTCTTCACAGTGCTGGCACATCATCGGCAAGGAGGCCTCGCGGCCGGTTTGCTTGTGGGTCAAATCGACCTTGCGTATCCATTGGGCATCGGTTTCCGGATTACCATCCATCTTCCAGCCGTTCTCGTCCGAGCAGGCTTTGACGCAAGCGTTGCAGTCGGTGGCACATTTGTTCACGTCAATCAACATGCCCCAACGTTTACCCGCGTCTGCGCCCGAATTGCCCGTGGCGCTTGCTTCGCCGCCAAAGGCCATCAAGGTAACGCCGGGGGCCAAAGTTACTGATGCCACCGCCGCACCCGATTTGAAAAAGTCGCGCCGGTTCAATTCAGCAGGCCGCACAGCCTCGTTATTCAATGCTGGTAATTTCATTGCAACACCTCGTCAAGATAGGTTGCGATTTCRKCKTCWGTSGGCGGCGTTGATTGCATCAAAAGGGCGGTGAACCCTTCGTCAGGCTTCGCGCTATGGCACTGGAAACAATCAATTTTAACCGCCGCATATTCATGGCAGCTGCTACAGAATTGTCCTTCTGCCTTGACCGGAATCGGCAAGGCATCCGGACCCGTCACCGCGTGGCACGCCACACATTCCTTAAGGGAATATTGCGTGTCACGGTTGCCCAGACGCATGACCTCGTCCCGATCGTGACTGAGCAGGCGCATGTGGTTGATCCGCATATATGCGTTCCCCTCGGGGTGTGCCGCGCCTACCGCTTTGGGTATCTCGGGATAAAGTGTCCCCGCAGATGCCCCNGTTACCGCGAGTCCACATATTAGCAGAAAGGTTGCTAAAAGCCGTTTCATGCTTATGCTCCAAGACCCATTTTGATGTAGCCGGTCGGGCAGACATCGGCGCAGATGTGGCAACCGATACATTTGCCGTAATCGGTTTCCACGTAGCGCCCGACGGTGCGGTCCGATTTTTTGACACGGCTAACAGCGTCTTGCGGACAGTAAATCACACAGTTGTCGCACTCGAAACACATACCACAGGACATGCAGCGCTCGCCCTCTTTCTGGGCTTGTTCTTCGGAATAGGCGATGATGCGTTCTTCAAAGTTGCCCAGCACGTCGTCCGCACCGATATGCACCTCGTCGCGCACTTCACGCGGCACGAAATCAAAGTGGCCTTTGAACAGCTCGGTGTGTTTGATGATTTGCGAGCTTGAGCGATCCTCGTAGTTGTGAACCGCATAGTCCGCCGTGTCTGTGCCGACGTCCTGCACATGATCGTAGGCCGAAGGCGAATGGCCGCGTTGTTTCAACTCCTCAAGCAGATTGAAGTGATGCACATCAACCGGTGGGCGCTTTGCAACTTCGCCGTCGTCCAGGAAATCAGTGATCGATTCAGCCGCAATGCGCCCATGACCGATGGCAGTGGTCAGCAGGTGTGGCTTCAGAATGTCACCACCGGCGAAATGTTTCTCGCGGCCCTTCACAGCATAAGTCGGCTCGACATCCATCGACCCGCGACCATTGTCGAAATCTTCCATGCCGGTGAAATCGCCAAATTGGCCGATGGCGGAAATGATGATGTCGGCTTCCAGCACAAATTCTGTGCCCTCGACCGGCTCGGGCCGATTGCCCTTCATCACGCATTCGCACATCTTCATGCCGGTCGCCAAACCGTTTTCGTCCAAAATCAGCTCAAGCGGCATAACCCCGCCTTTGATGTCCACCCCTTCACGCAAAGCGTCTTCGCGCTCGTGCTCGGCGGCGGTCATTTTTTCAATCGGAAACAGCGACGTTAAGGTTGCCGACATGCCGTCACGCACCAATGATCCGGCCACGTCATGGCCCAGAAAGTCGGTGCTATCGTCTTGGCCAGTGCCGCTGATGTTGCCCAGACGCCGCGCGATGGATGCAACGTCGATCGAGGTGTCACCACCGCCAACCACGATCACCCTTTTCGCGGTGCCCAGCACATAGCCCTGGTTAAATGCGTCAAGGAAATCAACACCGTTGATGCAGTTGTCAGCAGCCTCCCAGCCATCCAGCGGCAGACCGCGACCTTTTTGCGCGCCCAACGCCCAGAACACAGCGTCAAAGGCTTTGTCCAACTCATCCACCGACACATCGGTGCCAACACGCGTATTCAAACGCACATCTACACCCATCGCGGTGATGCGGCCAATTTCCGCATCCAGCATGTCGCGCGGGGTCCGGTAGCCGGGGATGCCGTAGCGCATCATACCGCCCAGTTCGCTGTGCTCTTCAAACAGCGTCACGGCATGGCCGTCCTTGCGCAGGAAAAACGCCGCCGCAAGGCCCGCTGGCCCGCCACCAATCACCGCAATTTTGCGGCCGGTATCGGCACCCACTTCGGGGGCTTTGATATCGTTCTCGTTGGCCCAGTCGCCGACATATTGTTCGACCGCGTTGATGCCGACGTAATCGTCGACTTCGTTGCGGTTACAGCCGGCCTCACAAKRGGSCRGSMWRMYRSSGCCSAWKGYSRCYKGMAWSGSSYKSKCTTSRMKCWKSMKCWSGMACKSRTRSYYMYGSSMKKSCATGYCTTCRWYCRSCGGCTTGYCCATRCCGCGYGCAATCGCCAGCCAGCCACGGATTTCATGACCAGATGGGCAGGATCCCTGACACGGCGGGGTTTTATTGATATAAGTTGGGCACTTATAGGTCGTGTCCTGCACAAATATTTTGTCTTCCAGATCAATATCCGCTTCGGTCTCGCCGTCTTCGTAGCGCCGGTATGAGTTGTGTTGACCGTCCATCTTAATTCTCCTGCGTTGCTGCCACTTCTGGCGCTTCGTCATCTTCGTCTGTTTCTTGGCCGTCCAGAATGACAGCGTTGGCGACCAGTTGGTGCACCGACATTACGTTGTCCATTTCATAGCCGTATTTCGGCATGACTTTGGAAAACTGGGTTTTACAAATAGCGCAGATCGCGGCCATATGGGTGACGCCGTGATCTTTGGTCACCTGTTGCAGCGCCGTCATCCGCGGCTTGGCGCCCTTGATGCGCAAATCCATCAGATCATCGGTCAGCAAACCGCCACCGCCACCACAGCAAAAGGTGTTTTCGCGAATGGTGTCTTGCTCCATCTCGTGGAAATGGTTGCAGACCGCTTGCATAACTTTGCGCGGCAGATCGAATTGGCCGCCTTCCTTGCGCCCCATGCTTGATCCACGCGCCACGTTGCAACTGTCGTGATAGGTCAKSMCGAATTCGTCGTTTCYGGATTTGTCGATTTTCAGGATGCCATCATCAATCGCGTCACTGGTGAATTCCATGATGTGCTGCGGGATCGGATAATTCTGATCCAGAAAATCAAACGGGCCGGCCAATGTGTTCAGGAAGGAATACCCCACCCGCCACGCATGGCCACATTCGCCAAACACGATCCGTTTAACGCCCAAATCCTTGGCCRCCTGACGGATGCGCCACGACACTTCGCGCATGTTCTCGTAGCTGCCGATGAACATGCCGAAGTTGGCCGCCTCGGAGGCGTAAGAGCTGATCGTCCAGCTGGCACCCGCCGCATGGAACACTTTGGCATAGCCCAGCAGACCGTCGATATGCGGTTCGGCAAAGAAGTCCGCCGAGGGGGTAATCAGCAGAATGTCGGCCCCTTTGACATCCAGCGGCAATTTCACCGCAATGCCGGTTTCTTCCTCCAGGTCTTCTTCCAGATCTTTCAGCGTGGCGCGCAGTGCTTTCGGGTTCAGACCCAGGTTATTACCGGTCTTTTTCAACTTGGCGATGATCTCGTTGCAGTATTTCTGCCCCATGCCAACACTGTCCAGAATCTCGCGCGCCGCCATCGARATTTCRGCSGTATCAATGCCRWWMGGGCAGGCCACAGCRCAGCGGCGACATTGGGAACACTGGTGGTAATAGGTATACCATTCGTCCAGTATTTCGCGGGTCAGATCACGCGCGCCCACCAGCCACGGGAAATATTTGCCCGCGAATGTGTAGTAGCGCCGATACACCGAGCGCAGCAAATCCTGGCGTGCAACCGGCATGTTTTTCGGATCAGCCGTGCCTAGAAAATAGTGGCATTTATCGGTGCAAGCACCGCATTTGATGCAGGTGTCCAGATAAACCTTGAAGGCGCGGTTTCTCTCGGCCAGCTCGCCCAGTTTGGCAATCGCCACCTCTTTCCAGTTGTCCAGCAATTCGCCGGGAAAACCCAGTGGCTCGTTATGCGCAGGCGCGGCGGCATAGGTGTTACTGTCCGCCATCGCGCCGCATTCAAGTTTCGGGATTTTGAAAGCGTCATCAATCGAGTTTGAGGTAATCTTTGCGCTCATATCATTTGGTGCCATCAGCCCTCTCCTTCTTCGGGGATGCCTTCGGGCAGTGGGGGCAACTGTTTTGCCCATGCCGACAGGTGACGGAATTCACGCGCGTTATCGACTTGCGTGCGTGACGGGGCAAAGAACAGGCCGGGCGCGTGCATTAATTTGGAGATCGGGAAAATGATCATCAGGATCGCCACCAGTCCAAGGTGGATCAACACACCGGGTTGCATCGGCAACTCCAGTATCTGGAACCGCATCAGGCCCAAGAAGAACGCCTTGACCATCAGAATGTCGGTGGCCATCACGAATTTCATCAGCATGCCGGTGATGACGATGCCCAGAAACAGGATCAGCATCAGGTAATCGGACGGGGCCGAAATATAGCGGATACGCGGCACCACGATGCGCCGGAGCAACAGGCCGCCCAGACCGAGCAGCATCGCAAATGAGGCGTAGATGCCGATCGGCTGGATCAGTTCGACCCACCACCAAACGGGTTGGGTGAAATAGCGGAAATGGCGCAGCAAAACCAGCAGCATGCCGGCGTGGAACAGGACCGCGAACACCCATATCCATTTGTTGGATTTGAACAGGCTTTGGAAAAATGCCACTTCTTTGAACATCCGCAACCAGACACCGCGTTTGGTACGCGGTGCGGGCGAGACCGGGATTTTCAGGGGGGCCGGTGTGCGGGCGTATTTCAACACCTTCATTGCTGTGCCGACGATCATGATAATCGTCGCCACATAGAACRGCACGGCATAAAGCGTTGACACCACTTGAAGTCCTCCCAGACAACGCCCCCCGGATATTATTGTTATTATTCCGAGGGGTTAGATCGTYTTAGACGCAGCCAGTCGGCTTTGGCAGACCTGCTATTTTACAGGCTTGTTTGGCTGGACCATAGGGGAACAGCTCATACATATATTTGTTGTTGCCAACTTCTGGCCCCATGGATTTTTTGATCGATTTGATCAAAACGCGTACGGCCGGGGCAATTTGGTATTCCTCGTAATATTCACGCAGGAAATTGACCACAGCCCAATGCTCCTCATTCATGTCGACGCCTTCGGCTTTGGCGATGACGGCCCCAAGTTCAGGTGTCCAATCAGCCAGATTTGTGATGTAGCCTTCTTCGTCAGTTGCGATCTCTTGTCCGTCTAGTTCATATGACATTTTWGTTCCTTCGATCTAATTGCTCGTATCGTTTCAGTTATCTCTAAAGCCAGTTTTGCGTGCGGTCCGTCGTGGCCGCCAATTCTACAAAACCCGCATAGTCAACGGCTTTAACACCGTCCATCAAACGTCCCTCGTCGATGCCTCGTGCCTTCATATCCGGTGCCAGAACGGCCAGCGTTACTTCGCCGCCCAATCCGGCCACGGCATCGGCCAATCCGGTGTTTGAGGTCGCGCCATAAACGCCATCCTCGATCATCAAAACCGTGTCGCCGGCTTTGGCGTGACCCAGACAGCTCAGCAATGTCTGCGTCGCAAAGGGTGATTTGTTAACTGTGTGTAAAGTTGCCATATCAGCCCCCTAAAAGCTCAGAATTACGTCTTGGTCGGCCATCACATCGGCCATCTCAGTGCGGCTGACGATGCGGATCGACGGCTTTTCAGCGTAATCATCATCCTCGTCTTCCCATGTGATGTCCTGCAAATCATCAGCGGTCAGGCCGCGTTCATCCAGCGATTCCTGCTCGACGAACAGCTTGGTGACCTCATAATCCCCAAGCGCACGGAAAGTCGGCGAGAAGTTCTTCACACCAATCTCTTTCGYGTCCTGGGATTTCACCAGCTGAAACACGCCGTCGTCAAGGAACGCAAGGCTCACATCCTGGTCAAAAGCCGCGCCAATCAGCACAACTTCCAGTGATTCCAGTGCGTAAATCGTGCCATATGGCGCTTTGCGATTTACATAGAGGAATTTTTTAACACCATCTTCCATGTTTTTTCCCCTAGTCCCCGAAGGTCATCAGACGATCCGTGTCGATGCCCATTTCAATCAGTTGCCCAAGGCCGGAAATCCGGAACCCCTCGGCGATATTGCTGGCGTCTTTGCCTTGGCGGTCTGCCTCTTTCTGGTCCAGCAGACCACGGCGTTGGGCGGCCGCGATACAGATCACCAGATCTGTGCCGTGCTCGGCGGCCAATGCTGTCCACTGCTGCTGAATGTTGCGTTCATCCTGCGGCGGGATCGACAGGCGTGTGCCCACATTAACCCCGTCGTGATAGAAAAACACCCGTGGAACCTCGTGGCCGGCAGCAAGCGCTGCCGTCACGAAATGATAGGCCGTATCAGACGCTTGGTGCGTATAGGGGCCTTCGCTGACGACTATTCCGAATTTCACGTTATTCGCTCCCTAGAAGTGGATATGTGCGGATTGGTTCATGGTCTTGCGCGCACCTGTCCATGTATCCAGGTGGTGTTTGGTGAACGCAAGATCGGTCATATCAAAGAACCGGCTCCAACCGATACGTTCGATCCATTCGCCCAGACGTTCCCAATGCTTGGCGTCATTTTTATAGGCCATAATGATGCGCTTCACCACAGCATTCACTTCTGGCCAATGCGGTGCATTGTTGGGCAAGTTGGCGACGGCCAGCTTGTGGAATGTCGGTTTGGAGCGCGCGTTCGAGTGCTTGCCGCCAACCCAGATCGCAATCTTGGTGCTGTCGGCGCCATTGATTTGCATCGGTGGGCAGGGTGGGTAGCAAGCGCCACAGCAAACGCATTTCTTCTCGTCGACTTCCAGCGTGGCTTTGCCGTTAACCATTGCGGGGCGGATCGCGGCCACAGGGCAACGGGCCACAACGGCGGGGCGCTCACAGACGTTGGCAACCAGATCGTGGTTGATTTTCGGGGGCTTGGTATAWTGCACGTTGATCGCAATATCGCCTTGGCCGCCACAGTTGATCTGACAACAGGATGTGGTGATCCGCACGCGGTTTGGCATGTGCTCGTTGATGAATTCATCATGCAGCATGTCCATCAGGCCTTTGACAACACCCGAGGCATCAGTGCCTGGAATATCGCAGTGCAGCCAGCCTTGAGTGTGGCTGATCATCGACACAGACGCGCCAGTGCCGCCCACCGGAAAGCCACCTTCACCCAAACGCTCGATCAGCGGCTGAACCTTGGCCTCGTCCGCCACCATATATTCAATGTTGGAGCGGGTGGTGAAGCGGATGTGACCATCGGCAAATTCGTCGCCAATGTCGCACAGGGTGCGAATGGTGAAAACATCCATCTGGCGCTGGGTGCCGGCGCGAACGGTAAAGATAACATCGCCGGATTTGGCCACGTGACGCAGCACGCCGGGGCGTGGGCGATCATGGTAGGCCCATTTGCCATGGTTCTTTTCCATCACCGGATGCATGTATTGGAAGTGATCCGGAACACCAACCTCGTCGGCGGTTCTTGGTGTGACTTTCTCGTTCATTTTCTTCTCCCTGCCTCTGCGCACCCGACAGGGCGGCAAAGTTGTCTATTTCAATTCATCCAGACCGGCTGATTACCCGTCGACCGTCATGCCAGCCTCAAGCGCTTTGCGCTCGAACCACTTGGTGGCCTCCTCGTCGAAATCATCGGTGCGAACATAGCTGGATGTGCGCGGGTGGTTGACCATATTCGGGTCAGCCTCGACACCAACAGCCTCAAGGAAAGCCGGCAGACCGATGCGGTCAATGGTCTCCCCGACCCGCTCGTGCTCCAGCGCGTTATCGGCAAAAAACTCGATGCAGGTTTCGGCGAATTCTTCCAGCGCCTCGTAATCATCCTCGGTTTCCAGCTTGATGAAAGGCTTGATCATGATGCCCATCATATCGCCAACTTTCAGCGACCGTTTGCCGCCGATCAACACCGACGCACCCTTGTCATCACCCGGGCTCAGCGCCTTGGTCATAACGTTGATACAGTGCATGCAGCGCACGCAGGATTTGTTGTCGATTTCCATTGTGTCGTCATCATTCAGCGAAATCGCGCGGGTCGGGCACATCGAAACAACGGTGTCGATAGTGTATTTACGGCCCTTCTCGGCAATATGCTCTTTCACCTTCTCCTGGTTGATCTTGATGTCGTCACGCCATGTGCCGACCACCGCAAAATCGGCGCGGTGGATCGCGTTCACACAGTCATTACCACAACCCGAGAATTTGAACTTGAACTTATAAGGCAGCGACGGACGGTGCATTTCATCGAGGAAACGGTTGATGATGCCGCGGTGCGCTTTGGCCTCGTCGAAACAGGATTGCTCGCAGCGGGCAGCACCAACACAGCTCATTGCGGTGCGCAGTGCGGGACCAGCGCCGCCAAGGTCAAAGCCCAGCTTGTTGATTGCATCAAACGCCGCTTGGGTGTTTTCCGAAGTACAGCCCTGCAACATGATATCGCCGGACTGGCCGTGGAAAGCGATCAGGCCCGAGCCGTGCTCTTCCCAAATGTCGCATAATTTGCGCAAAATTTCGGTGGTATAGTGAAAGCCGGGAGGCGGCATAACCCGCAATGTGTGGAATTCTTTTGATTCAGGGAACTTGTCAGCCACTTCGGAATAACGCGGGATGATGCCGCCGCCATACCCGTAAACAGACACAACGCCACCTTTCCAATACCCCTTGCGGTTCTCGTAGGAGTGATTCAGCTGGCCCAGAAGGTCATTCATCATCGGGGCGTATTTTTCACCCTTGGCATCACGCAGCCGCTTCAGGCCGGTTACAAAACTCGGCCAAGGTCCGTCTTCCAACTGGTCCAACATCGGTGTTGGGTGGATTTTGATCTCTTTGGCTTTGCCGTCTTTATGATCGCCATCTTTCATAACAAACTCCCTTTCGCGCGTTTCATCGGGTTTTGCCCCCAAATTCATTTAAGCTCCAGATTTAGATGTCTTGTCTGAGTAGCATTTCTGCAGAATTCAGCAGACCGAAATCATGGGCCTTCGTTTAGATTATTTTACATTACACTTTTTGAATGTAAAGATAAAGCTGTCGCAGATTGCACATTGCATATAAATATTCCGATAATTAGATACGAAACGAAACATTCTAACCTGCTCAGCCATGGAGGCGTAACAGTTGGAGAACCACAACACACAATTTCCCGATAGATTTAGTCTGATTTCGGCAACGGATGCCGACTATCAGGCGTGGCGTATGATCAAGCTGGAACAAGCGTCTGATTTACTTGCGAATTCTGACCCCGTGCTGATTGGTGATCTTTCGGCAATAACACCTGCTGAACATGATGAGTTATCTCGTAGATGCGAAATATCAAACGCTGTTTTCTACCACGACACGCAAGAAACTTCCGATCCTGATACGGTTGGTAATTTATTGCGGCAATTCGCCCAAAACATCGGTTTACGCATCGCCGAGAAGCACAGATCAGCCGGAAAGGACGGAATCGTTTCGCTGCAGGTATCTGATTCTGTCAGCCAAAAAGGCTACATCCCCTACTCGAAAAAACCGATGAACTGGCATACTGATGGCTACTATAATGCGCCGGACGACAAAATCCGCGCCATGGTTCTGCATTGTGTTCGCGCCGCCGATACTGGTGGTGTCAATCAGGTCTTTGACCCAGAAATCGCTTATATCCGGCTACGGGATGAAAATCCCGCCTACATCACCGCCTTGATGCATCCGTTCGCCATGACCATCCCCGAGAACCGCGAGCCAAACGGCAATGTGCGCCCCGCCAGCATCGGTCCGGTGTTTGAAGTAAACCCGCAAACCGGCCATCTGGAAATGCGCTATACCGCCCGCACCCGATCGATTGAATGGCGCGATGACGCGACCACGCGTGCGGCGGTGGATTTTCTGCAATCGGTGCTGAATTCGGACGATCCCTATATACAGACGATCAAAATGCAGGATGGCGATGGCCTTCTGTGCAATAATTCGCTTCACAACCGCACCGGTTTTGACGCAAACAGCGATAATGCCAGCACGCGCCTTCTGATGCGTGTAAGGTTTCATAATCGCGTAAACTGGCGCGAAAAAAGGAGAACATAAATGGCAAAGCTTAGCGATCTTATCATCGGGCATCCGGAGGTTGACACTTTCAATGCCCTTGAACTTTTGGTGGCCCATGCGGGCGAATCTGGCGAGATGTTTCTAGAATTCGACGTCAAACCCGATTACAAAGACACACCGAAAAAATGGGAATGGCGGCTAGAGGCCGTATTTGCTGCGGGGTTGAAATATGTCTGACGACGTGGTCACAGAACTTGCAACATTCGCCTTCCCGTTCAACAAAAATGTGGCACTGAAAAACGTGGCGCAAGACACCGGAGTGAACTGGTTACGCATCACTATCCGCGAGGGGCGCCGTTTCACCATCATGGATCTGGACCCTTACAGTGCGGCCGAATTTGGCGCGCATCTGACCGCATGGGCACAGGAAAAACAGGACTAAAAACAAGGCTGTTCGCCTGCTGGAAAGAGACGCATATGGATTTTCTACCAATTTTTCTGGATATTCGCGGCAAGAAACTGGTCGTTGACGGCGGCACCACGGTGGCCGCACGTCGCGTTGAACGTGCCTTGCTTGCGGGCGCAWATGTCCATGTGTTTGATGCCAACCTAAGCGATGAATTTGCCCCCCTTATGGCGCATGAGAACCTGACCCATCATGCGCGCGCCATCACCGAGGCCGATATTGCCGGTGCCATCGTCGCTTACGGCGCCTCCGAGGACCATGCCCGCGACGCTATCCTGCACAAGGGCGCAAAAGCGGCCAATGTTCYGGCCAACGTCGCCGATGTTGGTGAATACTGCGACTTCATCACCCCCTCGGTGGTGGATCGCTCGCCCTTGGTCATCGCCATTTCATCCGGCGGCACCGCACCGGTAATAGCTCGCATCCTTCGCGCCCGTATCGAGAGCCTGCTGCCCCCCGCCTACGGGCGCATGGCCGAGTTTCTGGGCCAGTTCCGCGACCGTGTGCTGGCGGGCATCAAGGGCACAACCCAGCGCCGCCGCTTTTGGGAAACCATGATTGACGGGCCAGCGGGTGACCACTTTTTATCCGGCAATCTAGAGAGCGCCGAGGCCCATCTGCTGGATTCACTGGCCTGTGCCACCGGCAAGGGCGCACCTTGCGAACAAGGCGAGGTTTTCCTTGTCGGGGCAGGTCCTGGCGACCCTGATCTGCTGACCTTCCGCGCATTGCGCCTGATGCAACGCGCCGATGTGGTGCTTTATGATCGTCTGGTTGCCGACGACATTCTTGAGCTGGTCCGCCGTGACGCCGAACGTATCTACGTTGGCAAACGTCCCGWCCACCACACCATGTTTCAAGAGGATATCAGCGCCCTGATGGTCAAACTTGCCAAGGACGGCAAACGCGTTTTGCGCCTCAAGGGGGGGGATCCGTTCATTTTCGGGCGTGGCGGCGAAGAAATCGAAATGCTGGCSGAAAACAACATCCCGTTTCAGGTGGTGCCGGGCATCACCGCTGCCGCGGGCTGCTCGACCTACGCTGGCATTCCCCTAACCCACCGCGACCACGCCCAATCCTGCGTTTTTGTCACCGCACACGGGCGCGACGGTGTGCTTGATCTGGATTGGGACGTGCTGACGCGCAAAAACCAGACCGTTGCGGTTTACATGGGCCTCTCCAGTCTGAAAGTGCTGTCCGAGGGCTTTGCCAGCCACGGGGTCGACCCCGACACCCCTGCCGCGATCATCGACAATGGCACCCGGCCAAACCAGCGCATCATCACCGGCACCATTGCCGACCTTTACCAAAAAGCGACCGATGCCGAATTCACCGGCCCCTCGATCATCATCATCGGCGGCGTGGTCACCTTGCGCGATAAACTCAGCTGGTTTGCAGACGATCAAGACGGCAAATTCACCATGAGCCTGACCCCCAAAGGCTCGCTCTAACCCCTTCTTCATCCTTTCTTCTTGCAATAAATACCTCCGCCGGAGGCATAGAATTTCTTTTGCCAACGCAACAACACATGGTAATACCTGTATATGTAAGAAAAGCCACACTATAAAAACAATCAGAACAGGGACATAACATGTTGGAAACACTACGGGAAATGGTGATAGATTCGCCTGGATTCTACATTACATGGGGCGGCCTGCTGATTGCCACAGTGCTTGGCTACATCGTTTACGTCACCAATTTCTGCACCATGGGCTCGATTTCGGACATGTTATCGTTCGGCGACAAACGCCGTTTTCGCTCTTGGCTGCTGGCCACCGCAACCGCCATGCTCGGGCTTGCAATTTTACAAAATTTCGAAATCGCCGACTACCGCACCTCGATGTATATGGACCCCAACCTGACGTGGCTGGCCAATGTCGCCGGTGGTCTGACCTTTGGCTTTGGCATGGTGCTGGCGGGCGGCTGCATCACCCGTAATCTGGTGCGGGCAGGTGCTGGCGATTTGCGCTCGGGCTTCGTTTTGCTGGTGGCGGGGCTGTTTGCCTATATGACCATCGGCGGGCTGCTCGGCCCGTTGCGTGTTGCAATTTTCGGCAATGCCACGATTGATCTATCTGCAATGGGCATGGAAAAACAGGGGTTTGGTGATGTCATCGCCAGCCTCACCGGCATGGACCTTACTCAGTCGACATGGATCGCGCTGGCAATCCTTGCGGGCGGCCTGCTGCTCTATTGCTTCAAGGACGCAGGTTTTCGCAAATCCCCCGTCCACATCATTGCCGGTGTCGGCATCGGCATCTGCGTCACGGCAGGCTGGATGCTGACCGGATTGGCACAGGATGATTTCGCCGATGTGCCTGTGGCACTGGCCTCGATGTCCTTCGTGCGCCCGGCCGGTGATACGGTCAATTACCTGATGCGGGCCACAGCCTACGAGACCCCGGGCTTTAATGTTATGATCTTTGCAGGCGTGCTGCTGGGCGGCTTTATCGGCGCGCTTAGCAAAGGCAGGTTGGCGCTGTCCACCTTTGCCGACAAAAGCGACACTGTGCGCAACATCTTTGGCGCGGCCCTGATGGGCATCGGCGGGGTASYGSCMYWSRKCKKSMCGGWWKGSYAWKKCSTKMCSKKCTWCKCGAYWCTGSSMRYSGKSYCGGRCATCWSRTTSATYTYYRYCAWKCTGGGCGGCGTGATCGGCATCAAATACATGGAGTGGGTCGCCATGCGCGACTAATCAAACCCGTAACACCCAACGAAAAGCGCCCCGCGATGAACCAATCACGGGGCGCTTTTTAATTTCTTCTTTTCCTGACTCAATTTGCATTACCCGGAAACAGAATTCACCCTAAGTGTGGGCGAATTCTGTTGCTCTTTAAGTTGTGATGCAAACCGCTTTTAATACCTCCGCCAGAGGCATCAGCGCTTGGATCGACGCGCGCAAGCGCGGCGCAACCTAGTCCTCGTCAGACCCAGCTTCGCCCATCAAGGCGGCAACCTTCATGGCAATAGTCTTGTAAATCTTCGCATGAACCCCGTCAGGATCCGCAATCACCACCGGCGTGCCCTCATCCGAATACTTGCGAATATCCATATGCAACGGCACGGCACCCAGGAACATAACCCCAAGTTTGGCCGCCTCGGCCTGCGCCCCACCATGGCCAAAGATGTYCGATGTCTCGCCACAATGCGGGCAGATAAACGTGCTCATATTCTCGATGATCCCCAGAATAGGCACATCGACCTGTTTGAACATCTTCAAGCCCTTGCGCGCATCGATCAAGGCCAGATCCTGCGGCGTCGAGACAATAACAGCCCCCGCCAGCGGCRCCTGCTGGGCCAGCGTCAGTTGCGCGTCCCCCGTGCCCGGCGGCATATCCAGAACCAGCACATCCAGATCCCCCCACTCCACTTCGCGCACCAGTTGCATCAAGGCCGAAACCACCATCGGGCCGCGCCAGATCACCGGCGATTCCTCGTCCATCAAAAACCCCATCGACATCACCTTGATGCCGTATTGCTCGATCGGCACGATACGCTCGTTGACGATTTCAGGACGCTCGGTGATCCCCATCAGCCGCGGGATCGACGGGCCGTAAATATCGGCATCCAGCAGACCAACCTTCAGCCCAAGTGCGCGCAAACCCAGTGCCAGATTGACCGAAGTGGTCGATTTACCGACCCCGCCCTTGCCCGATGCCACCGCCAAAACCGCCTTCACCCCGGGGATAGCACCCGCCGTTGGCCGCATATCAGGCCCCACAGGGCGGTCCGGTTTTCGGCTTAACTTCGGGGCCTCTTTATCGCGTGGGGCTTTGGCGCGCTCGGCGGTCAAAACCACCAACACAATATCTACGCCATCAATCGCCGAAACCACCTGTTCGGCCCGTTTCTGCAAATCACCCGCGCCCTCATTGGCCCCTTGTGGCAAAGAGATCGAGAAGATGACTTTACCGCCCTCTATCACAATATCCGAGACCATGCCCGATGATACAATATCCTCGCCCTTTGGCCCGAACGTGATGTCTTTCAGCTGTTCTAATATTTGATCTTTCATTTCCATTCCCCCTCTGGCAAACAACCGTGCACGGCTTTTCTGTTCGCTGATCCTAATCCGGTTATAATATTCGCGTATTTGAATGTAACAGATAGTCAAGCGCACTTCCAGCACTCAAAATTCTATCTTTACGACAGGGTTGATAATCCAGATATGGAGACACCAGAAATGCTGTCGTCCCCGTTTAGCGGGTTGGTTTATAAATATCCGCGCTGGATTTGCTGACGGACCCCATGATCACCATGCTTTCCAGCAGCGGCGCAACATTGGCGGCGCGGCCCCGTTTGAAGCTGCGGGCCAACTGTTCGGGCGTGGCGCTGCCAAGATCGGCCAGCGCATCGCGCACGGCGGCAACCTGACCGGGCATGGTTTTGGGCCACGCGGGTTTGACGCTGGTGTCTTTGATCCCCATGTCCATTTCGCCCTGCTCGCGGGCTTGGGCCGCGCGCCCGTCGGGGTTCTGGTATTCGGGGCGCAGCCAGCGGATTTTGCCGGCCGCTTCCTCGCGGCTGCGCTCGGCGTTCAGATCGACAAGGCGCTGCAGAATATCCTCATCCGTCAGATCATTGGGCCAGCCATAAGCCGCGGCCACTTCCGCATCAATCCGGTCGTGAATGTCCTTTAGCAGACCAACCAGACCCTGTTGGTAAATCTCTTTGTCTTTGCCTTCGATGGTGTCGCCGCTGCGCAGTTTTTCCAGCACGTTATACATATTGGTCAAGGTCAGCTTGGGATGCTCGGCTTGGCGATCCTTACGGTGTTTATCCAGTTCCTCGCCAAGGGCGCGCAGGGTGGTTATTTGCGAGGTGGTGGGGGATGGGAAGGGGAATTTGTTGAAGCAAGAAGAGTGGTTGTATGTTGGATCGTTCCCTGCGCCAAGCCAACCGCCAGCTGCAAGAGAGAATATTGAGAGTGTCTGATCTTCTGTGTATGAGTAATTTGGTCCATGCTTCTGCAACGAAGGAGCATGACAACGATGACAATTTCCAAGGACTTATTAGACCAA
>NVTS01000009.1 GCA_002732995.1 Marinosulfonomonas sp.
GGTGTGCAAGGTGATAGAGGCTGCCAGCAAAAACGCGCGCAATACCACCTGTCACCTGGCCCTGTAAGGTTTGCGGCGCACACGGCGCTACGGTTGGGCAGCACATTCGCGCCCTCGCTGGCGATGAAGAAATTCGACTGGATTTATGGGCATGATGTGACCCAATAACCCTGCCTATCAGTTGATCAACAAACCATTAATACGATGCGAGGCCTTTGCAAATAACCGGGGCCTTGACAAACCCTGCTTTGGCAGCGCTGGACTGGCGCGAACCCGGCTGATGGGCTTGGCCACAAACCCGGCTTTTTATGGCTTGGCCGCTATCGCCCACAACATCCGGAAAGGCGCGAAATTCCTTCTGCTCACCTTCTGCTCACCTTCTATTCTGCGGTCTACTGGAGGCTGAACAGGCGGGATAGTGCGTTCAAAATCAGGGAATATCATCCGAATCCCTACAAAATAACCGCTTCGGGGGCCCCTAAAACCGGGGTTTGAGGGGATGCGCACATTCTAGCCCGAAAAGGCGGGTTATGCTGAGGTCTTACCTTGTAGATATAGGTGCCGAACGGGATCAATGAGGCCAGTGCGCCGATGCCTGTCAGGTGGCCATCTATGCGGCCCTTGATGAAGTGAAATACCAGCGCTGAGATGAACAGCAGAAATAATGCGCCGTGCACGGGGCCGATGATTTTCACCAGTATCGGCATGTCCAACAGGCGTTTAAACGGCACCGCAATGAACACCAGCGCGATCAGGGATGTGCCCTCAACCAGGGCGGCGATTTTTAGCCATGTCAGGTCCGGTTTATTCATTGGGCTTGCTCGCTTGTTACAGGATGTTGCGGAGCCATAGCAAAGCCTGCCGGTCCGGGATATGCGGCAAAATGGGCGAATGTTCGGGCGGTTGACACAAAACGGGAACAGCTATAGAACATGAGAGAACGCCCTGCTTCTGGGCGGCATTGGGTGACCTCGGGGAGTGTGGCTATGCTGACGCGCAAACAACTGGAACTGCTGGATTTTATCAACAAGCGGGTGTCGCGGGACGGGGTTCCGCCCTCGTTCGATGAAATGAAGGATGCGTTAAGCTTGCGCTCGAAATCCGGCATCCACCGGCTGATTACGGCGCTGGAAGAACGCGGGTTTATCCGGCGTCTGGCGCATCGGGCACGGGCGATTGAAATTATCAAGCTGCCGGATGCGTTGGCGAGCGCGCCGATGGGCGGCTTTACTCCGAAAGTGATTGACGGCGACAAAGTGGATCTGCCGCGCGATGCGATGCCGGTGATGGTTGGTCACGCGGTGGAGCTGCCGGTGATGGGCCGGATTGCGGCGGGCACCCCGATTGAAGCAATTAGCGAGGTGTCGCACAATGTGTCGGTGCCCGGTGGAATGGTCAACGGTGCGGCGCATCATTACGCGCTCGAGGTTAAGGGCGATTCAATGATTGATGCGGGGATTAACGACGGCGACGTGGTGGTGATTCGCGAGACTTCGGCGGCCGACAACGGTGATATCGTTGTGGCACTGGTTGATGGGCAYGAGGCGACGCTGAAACGCTATCGGCGCAAGGGCAATATGATTGCGCTAGAGGCTGCCAACCCCGCTTATGAGACCCGCATGCTGCCTGAAGAACAGGTCAAGGTGCAGGGGCGTTTGGTCGGGTTGATCCGCACGTATTAGGGTGCGCCCCGTTTAATCATATTCAGTTTAAGCATCAGGCACCCCGGGCCGCGTTTGTTACAGATGCGTTCAGATTGCCTGATGAATTCTACGTTATGAGACTTGCTCAAATTCAAACCGCCAAGCCTCTTTGGCATTTTCGTCACAACATTGACCCAACAGTGTGATCCGCCAAAGCGGTCATTGGATCAAAACGCCGCGAACGGCAGGGAAGCTGCAGGTTTCCCGGACGCTCCGCGCGTGGTTTGAGTGACGCGGGTCGTTGCTTGGCGTCGGAGAAGCGCTCAAGCGGGAAATTGCGGGGTTGGTCTTGGTGGGTCAGTTGTCGTTATGGGGATTCGCGAGGCGTGCGCCGGTTGCGCTTGGCGCATGCTGCCCAATGATTTTCCCCCTGCGTCAACCGTACGTTATTATTTCTACGGCAGGCGCGATGATGGTATCTTTGAAATGATCAGCTGCCTTTTGGTGGCGATAGCGCGTGAATTGCACGACAAGAAGCCCAGCCCGACCGCGGGTGTTGTCCCTTCTCATTGAATGCTCGGCATTCAACTGTCAGGCAACGGACCGCCAGTCCATAAAAACAACGGAAAAGTGGCGGAATATCAGGCTATGATGCGGGCAAGAAAATCAAGGGTCGCAAGCGCCATATTTTTGCGGATGGTGGCTATGCGGGACCAAAGTTACGCGACGCTCTTGAGGGGGCGGGAAACTGGACAATCCAGATTGTTAAACGCTCGGACAAGGCAGAAGGTTTCGAGGTCATCCCCCCGAAGGTGGGTTGTTGAACGCATCTTTGCATGGCTGAACCGATGCCGCCAATTGGCCAAAGATCGGGAAAAATCCATCGTGAGCGCCGAAGCGTGGATATTCATCGCACACATCAGAACTCTAACGCGCAGGATCGCAACCCGTTGCAATCATGCGAGCACGAAGGGGTGTAATTGGTGTCGAATGCTGAATGTTCATCGGAATACCCTCTGTTAATCGAGGCAAAATCAGCTCGACCAACAGCACACACCCAACACCAAAACCCGCGCAACAAAATTCCTATGCAGCACAACACCCGCCACAAGCGCCCCTATCGCGAAGCGATTTATTGCTTGGGTTCTTTTCTGGCATCTGATCATTTAGTCAAATGACGGCTTTTTAGAAATCCACCCTAACTTCTGGGATCATCAATCAATGGTGTGGGTTTGGCCAGCCGTTTCAGATCGTCCGGTTTGCTGATCTCGACGACCTGCCCGTCGATGCTGACCCCGTAGGGGCGCAGGGATTTGATCGCGCGGGACAGGTTTTCCGGTGTCATGCCCAGAACCGAGGCCAAGCGGCGTTTTTCTATTGTCAGGGTGAATGTGGCGTTGCCGCCGGTCTTTTTCTGCCATTTCAGCAGGTAATTGGCCAGCCGCTCGATCGAGGTGCGCAGCTTTAGCCCTTTGACGCTTTTGATCACGCCGCGGTAGCAATAGGCCAGCTCCATCACCACAGCGCGCGCGAAGGCATGGTCAATCTCAAACACCTGGCGCACGTCTTCGGCCGGCAGCATGATCACGCGGGTGCGTTCCAGCGTGCGGGCCGACATCAGGTTTGGCGCGTCCCGAATGGCGGCGGCCAGAATGAAGGTCGCACCCTCGCGCAGGATGGTCATGGTGGTTTCGCGCCCGCCCCAGTTGGCCAGTAGCTCCACACTGCCATCGACAACGATATGCAGGAAATCGCAGGGGTCGCCCTCGAGGATCAGTTCCATGTTTTGCGGGAAGGTTTGCACATAGGCGCCGCGCACCAATTCGGCAAAACTGCCATCAGCCATTTCCTTGAACAAGGGCAGGGTGCGGATGGCTGGAATATCGGTGTTGCGCATGGGGAGTCTCAAACAGGGAGGGAGTCTCAAACAGGGAGGGAGTCTCAAACAGGGGTGATTGACATATATCAATCCAGGGCGCGGTCAATGTCAAGGTCGGGGCGGTAAAATGTGTCTTAATAAGGTGAAATATTACAGCGTTATGAGTGACAATTGTCGGTAACGCATTAATATTAAAGGGAAAATAGGCCTGCTTGATCTGCATCAAGATGTCGCTGTGTTAATTCCGCTATCCAAAGAGCCATTGGGGACTCGGCTCGAGCTTTATGCAAAGAGCACTGTGTCTCTGCCAAAAGGGGACAGAAAATGGACTTACAAAACAAAGAAACCAGCCTTTGGGGGAATTTCTTCAGAGTAGACAAGGTTCAAATCAGAACCTTCCACATGACGTGGTTTGCCTTTTTCGCATGTTTTTTCGCTTGGTTTGGCATCGCGCCACTGATGATCGTGGTGCGCGAAGATTTGCAATTAACCAAAGATCAGGTTGGCTGGGCAATTATATCCGGTGTGGCGGCAACGATTTTTGCCCGCTTTGTTGTCGGTTGGTTGTGTGACCGTTTCGGCCCCAGGCTGACCTACACATGGTTGCTGATATTTAGCGCCTTTCCGGTGGCGGGCATCGCACTGGCAAACAGCTTCGAGAGTTTTTTGTTCTTCCGGCTGTTGATCAGCCTGATCGGTGGTAGTTTTGTCATAACGCAATATCACACGACAATGATGTTTGCCCCCAATGTGATCGGCACCGCCAATGCGACAAGTGCTGGCTGGGGCAATCTTGGCGGCGGGGTAACCCAGTTGGCCATGCCGTTGTTGTTTTCCGCCTTTATCGTTGTTTTTGGCTTTACCGATGGTCAGGCCTGGCGCGCGGCAATGGTATTTGTCGGTGTCGTAATCTTCTTTGTCGGTATCATGTATTACTACCTGACGCAGGATGCACCGGACGGTAGCTTCAAGGAGTTGCGCGCCCAAAACAGGATGCCGACCTCGCAAGAGGCTTCCGGTCAATACTGGCTGGCAATGCGGGACTACCGGGTCTGGATTCTGTTTGTTATTTATGCGGTCTGCTTTGGTATCGAAATTGCCACCAACTCGGTTCTGGCGCTTTATTTCTTTGACTATTTCCAAGTGGACCTGATCACTGCAGGTGCCATTGCGGCCTCCTTCGGGCTGATGAATATTTTCGCCCGCACATTGGGTGGTATATTTGGCGATAACTTCGGGGCAATCTGGGGTTTGAAGGGGCGCACCTTCTGGTTGTTCATCGTGATCTTGCTCGAAGGTCTGGCGCTGATGCTGTTCAGCCGCATGGATGTGCTGTTTTTAGCCATYCCGATGCTGGTCCTGTTTTCATTGTTCGTGCAAATGGCCGAAGGGGCGACCTATTCGGTGGTGCCGTTTATCAACAAAAAGGCAATGGGTGCCGTTGTTGGTGTTGTCGGAGCTGGCGGCAACGCCGGTGCGGTCGCGGTGACCTTCCTGTTCAAAGGCGACATCCTCTGGAACGATGTGTTCCTGATCGTTGGTATGGTTGTTACCGTTGCTTCGGTTCTGGCCCTGTTCATCCGGTTTACGCCAGAACAGGAAGCACAGGAAAAAGCATTGTTTGAAAAAGGAAACATCGACCTGCTGCAAGTCCGTGCGGATCGCGCCAACGACGCGCTGGCCCATTCGGCCAAGGTTGTCGCGGACTACAATAAATCACGTGACGATAAAATCTGAATGAAGGAGCTGGCGGGCCTGTGAATGGCCCGCCTTACCTAACATAACAAGGAGTGAGAACTTGGGACAAGATATTAGAAACTGGGACATCGAGAACGATGCCTATTGGGAGACGACCGGTAAACCCATCGCCACCCGAAATTTGTGGATTTCGATCCCCAGCCTGCTATGCGGTTTTGCCGTTTGGTTGTTCTGGGGCATGATCACGGTGCAAATGCTTAACCTCGGTTATGACTTTGCAAAATCCGAACTGTTTACGCTGATGGCGATTGCCGGCTTGTCCGGTGCGACGCTGCGTATTCCATCAACATTCTTTATCCGGATCGCCGGTGGGCGAAATACCATTTTCTGGATGACGACGCTGTTGATGATACCGGCAGCAGGTACAGGTCTGGCACTGCAAAGCACAGATACACCGCTTTGGACATTCCAGATTCTGGCGCTTTTGTCCGGTATTGGCGGCGGTATCTTCTCGGCCTCGATGTCTAACATCAGCTTTTTCTATCCGAAAAAAGTGCAAGGTTATTCGCTGGGTATGAATGCGGGTCTGGGTAACTTTGGTGTGACCACCATGCAGGTTGTTATTCCGCTGGCTATGACTGTTGCCATGTTTGGTGGCGTTGGTCGTGAACTGCTGAATACATCCGGCACTTTGATCGGTAAAATTCCGGCAGGCACAGAAACCTATATCTTCAATGCTGGTTTTGTTTGGCTGATCCCGCTGATCCCGCTGGCATTCCTGACCTGGTTTGGCATGAACAACATTCGTGACGAACATGTTTCGCCACATATTCCAAACCCGATCATGGCCTTTGCCACAATTACCGGCATGTTGATGATTGGTCTGGTTGCCGCGATATTCGGTCTTTGGCTGATGCTGCCTGAAACTGTTGGCGGTTCCGGCATGATGATTTCCAAATGGTTCGTGCTGCCGATTGTTATTGTGATGACTGTGTTTATGTTGAAAATGATCCCGGGATCGGTAGGTCAAAACCTGTCGCGCCAGTATAAAATCTTTGGCAATAAACACACATGGGCAATGACCATTATCTATACCATGACCTTTGGCTCGTTCATCGGTTATGCGGCCGCTTTTGGTTTGGTGATCAAGGTTGTGTTCGGCTTCCAGCATATCGAAGTTGACGGCATCATGACACATAATACAGCAAACCCCGAGGGGCCTTCGGCCTTGATGTATGCTTGGATGGGCCCGTTCATTGGTGCCTTGATCCGGCCGGTTGGCGGTATGATCGCTGATAAACTGGGCGGTGCCCGGGTTACGCAGTGGATTTCGATCGTGATGGTATTTGCAGCTCTTGGTGTGGCTTACTATCTGAAACTGGCTTATGTTTCGCAAACGCCGCAAGATTATTTCCTGCCATTCATGATCTTGTTCCTGATCCTGTTTGCCATGACCGGTATCGGCAACGGATCAACCTTCCGTACAATCGCGATTGTGTTTGACAAAGAACAGGCCGGACCTGTGCTGGGCTGGACTGCGGCAATCGGTGCTTACGGTGCTTTCCTGATCCCCAAAGTGTTTGGCGAGCAAATCAAGGCCACCACACCTGAATACGCGCTCTATGGTTTTGCAGCCTTCTATATGGTTTGTATCGCGATCAACTGGTGGTTCTATCTGCGGCCTAACGCCTATGTGAAGAACCCATAAACAAACGACACACACCTGCTCCGGCATTGGTCGGAGCAGGCCCCCCTTAAACTGAGGAGAGACCCAAATGAGCCATCTGCTCGACCGCCTGAATTTTTTCCAGTCCAAGCGACTGGACACGTTTTCCCAGGGTCACGGTGAAACCACCCGTGAGAACCGAGATTGGGAGGACGTTTACCGCGACCGCTGGCGTCACGACAAAGTTGTGCGTTCGACCCACGGTGTGAACTGCACCGGWTCATGTWSKTGGAAAATYTAYGTTAAAWMCGGMWTSGTAACYTGGGAAACCCAGCAAACCGATTAYCCRCRSACCCGMCCYGATMTGCCRAACCAYGARCCRCGYGGYTGYNNCAGMGSKGNNCRAGTTATWSMTGGTATYTWTATTCWGCNARCYRGGTGAAAAACCCGCTGGTGCGTGGCGCTTTGATGCGTGGTTATAGAAAACTGCGTGCCACGATGAGCGCGACTGCCGCATGGAAAGCGCTGCAAGATGATCCGGTCCTGCGGGCATCCTATGTGAAAACCCGTGGCAAGGGCGGGTTCGTTCGCGCCACTTGGGACGAGGCCAACGAGATTATCGCCGCAGCCAATGCCTATACGGCCAAAACATACGGCCCCGACCGCATCTTCGGCTTCTCGCCGATCCCTGCGATGTCGATGGTTTCCTATGCGGCTGGCTCGCGGTATCTGTCGCTGATGGGCGGCACATGTATGTCGTTCTATGACTGGTATTGCGATTTGCCACCGGCCTCGCCGATGACATGGGGCGAGCAAACTGACGTTCCTGAATCTGCTGACTGGTATAATGCGGGCTATCTGCTGCTTTGGGGTTCCAACGTGCCGCAAACCCGGACGCCGGATGCGCATTTCTATACCGAGGTTCGTTATAAAGGCACCAAGTCCGCCGTGATCAGCCCGGATTATTCCGAGGCCGCCAAATTCGGCGACATCTGGCTGGCCCCCAAAGCGGGCACCGATGCGGCGCTATCCATGGCGATGGGCCATGTTATTTTGCGCGAATTCCATCTGGATCGTCAGGCCGAATACTTTGAGGATTACACCCGCAAATATTCCGACTTCCCGATGCTGGTGCGTCTGGATGAAAAAGACGGCAAGCTGATTGCGGGCCGTTTCTTGCGGGCTGATGATGTGACTGGCAAGCTGGGTGAAAAGAACAATCCCGAATGGAAAACGCTGGCTTGGGATGGCAAGGCAAATGCGCTTGTTTCGCCCAACGGCACGATGGGTTTCCGCTGGGGTGAAGATGGTGAATGGAACCTTGAGGAACGTGCCAAAAGCAAAGRCACCAAGCTGAAGCTGTCGCTCATTCTGGAAGAAGACCACGACGATGTTGTCGGTGTTGATTTCCCGTATTTCGGCGGCCAAGCAACCGAGAATTTCGTGAAATGTGAACATCCGGATGTGATGACCAAAAATATTCCGGTCAAGAAAATCAAGGTGGGCAAGAAAACCATTCTGGTGGCCACTGTGTTTGATTTGTTCTGCGCCAACTATGGTCTGGACCGCGGTCTGGGTGGTGATTGGGTCACGGATGAYTACACCAAAGACATCCCCTACACCCCCGCATGGGCCGAGAAAATCACCGGCGTTCCTGCCGAAAAAATCGAAGTGGTGGCCCGCGAGTTTGCGCTGAATGCCGAGAAGACCCAAGGCCGCTCGATGGTTATTCTGGGGGCTGGTTTGAACCACTGGTACCACATGGATATGAACTATCGCGGCATCATCAATATGTTGGTGATGTGTGGTTGTGTTGGTCAATCGGGCGGCGGTTGGGCCCACTATGTGGGGCAGGAAAAACTGCGGCCGCAAACCGGTTGGCAGCCCTTGGCCTTTGCGCTGGATTGGGTGCGCCCACCTCGGCATATGAATTCAACATCTGCGTGGTATGCGCACTCGGACCAGTACCGTTACGAGCAGTTGGGTGTTGATGAAATCCTGTCGCCTACAGCACCTGAAGGCGATTGGGATGCGAGCCTGATCGACTATAATGTCAAGGCCGAACGCATGGGCTGGCTGCCATCGGCTCCGCAGCTGAAAACCAACCCGCTGGAAGTGGKKAARGCYGYSAARRMRKCYGGYMTRKMSRCMRMKGAMTATRTSGYCRRRMAWYTGAAATCMGGCRAKCTGGAAATGTCSTGCGARGATCCGGATGCACCGGAAAACTGGCCGCGCAATCTGTTTGTGTGGCGTTCCAACCTGTTGGGTGCGTCCGGCAAGGGCCATGAGTATTTCATCCGGCATTTGCTGGGCACCGATCACGGGGTTCTGGGTAAAGATCTGGGTGAAGAAGGCGGCCGGATGCCAAAAGAGGTGAAATGGCATGACAAAGCACCCGAGGGCAAACTGGACCTGCTGGTGACGATTGATTTCAGGATGTCCACCACTTGTGTTTATTCCGACATCGTTCTGCCAACCGCGAGCTGGTATGAAAAAGACGATATGAACACGTCGGATATGCACCCGTTCATCCACCCGCTGCAAGCGGCGGTTGACCCGGCTTACGAAAGCCGCACGGACTGGGAAATCTTCAAGGGTCTGGCCAAGAAGGTATCGGAAATCGCACCCGAAATTCTGGGTGTTGAAACCGATATTGTTCAACTGCCATTGCTGCACGATACCCCGATGGAGCTGGCACAGGATAGCGTCAAGGACTGGAAGAAAGGCGAATGTGATCTGATCCCCGGTAAAACCGCGCCAAACTATATCGCGGTCGAGCGGGACTATTCGCAGATTTATGCCAAGTTCACCTCGGTTGGCCCATTGCTGGATAAACTGGGCAATGGTGGCAAAGGCRTCGGCTGGGATACCAAAGTCGAGGTGCAACACCTGCGCGATCTGAACGGTGTGGTTCTGGAAGAGGGTGTGTCCAAGGGCATGCCCAAGCTGGACACCGCGATTGATGCCTGCGAGATGATCCTGATGCTGGCGCCCGAAACCAACGGCGAAGTGGCCGTGAAGGCGTGGCATGAATTGGAAAAAGCCACAGGCCTGGAACATGCGCATCTGGCATTGCCCAAAGAGGWCGAGAAGATCCGTTTCCGCGATATTGCGGCACAGCCACGCAAGATCATTWCGTCGCCCACATGGTCGGGGATCGAGAGCGAGCATGTCAGCTATAACGCCGGTTACACCAATGTTCACGAGCTGATCCCGTGGCGCACGCTGACCGGACGTCAGCAGCTTTATCAGGACCATCTGTGGATGCTGGCTTTTGGTGAAGGTTTCTGCACCTACCGCCCGCCTGTTGATCTGAAAACCATCAACGGTGATTTCAATACCGAGGAAGGCCAGCCACATGTGGTGCTGAACTTTATCACGCCGCACCAGAAATGGGGTATCCACAGCACCTATTCGGATAACCTGACAATGCTGACACTGAACCGTGGTGGCCCTGTGGTCTGGTTGTCTGAAGATGATGCCAAAACTGCCGGTCTGATCGATAATGACTGGGTCGAGGTTTACAACGCCAACGGGGCGCTTACGGCCCGCGTGGTGGTGAGCCAGCGGATGAAAACCGGCACCATCTATATGTATCACGCCCAAGAAAAGATCGTGAATACACCGGGGTCGGAAAAAACCGGCATTCGGGGCGGTATCCACAACTCGGTGACCCGCACCACGGTCAAGCCAACCCACATGATTGGCGGCTACGCCCAGCAATCCTACGGGTTCAACTACTACGGCACGGTCGGATCAAACCGCGATGAGTTTGTGATTGTTCGCAAGATGAGGAAGGTCGACTGGCTCGACACCCCTGTTAATTCAACGGAGGCAGCAGAATGAGAATTCGCGCACAAATAGGTATGGTGTTGAACCTGGATAAATGTATCGGGTGCCACACTTGTTCGGTGACGTGTAAAAACGTCTGGACCAGCCGCGAGGGCGTTGAATACGCCTGGTTCAATAACGTCGAAACCAAACCCGGCATTGGTTATCCTAAGGATTGGGAAAATCAGGCCAAATGGAATGGTGGTTGGCAACGCAGCAAACGCGGCAAGCTGCACCCCAAACAGGGCAGCAAATGGCGCATTCTGGCCAACATCTTTGGCAACCCTGATTTGCCCGAGATTGACGACTATTACGAGCCGTTCACCTTTGACTATGACCATCTGAAATCGGCACCTGAAATGTCGGCCTTTCCGACGGCACGCCCACGGTCCCTGATCACCGGCGAGCGGATGGAGAAGATCGAATGGGGCCCGAACTGGGAAGAAATTCTGGGCGGCGAGTTTTCCAAGCGTTCAAAGGATTACAACTTTGAAGGCATCCAGAAGGAAATCTATGGCGAATATGAAAATACATTTATGATGTATTTGCCACGGCTTTGCGAGCACTGTCTGAACCCGACCTGTGTGGCATCCTGCCCATCCGGTGCAATCTATAAACGCGAGGAAGACGGCATCGTTCTGRTCGACCAGGAGAAGTGTCGCGGTTGGCGGATGTGTGTTTCGGGCTGCCCTTACAAAAAGGTTTACTACAACTGGGAAAGCGGCAAATCCGAGAAATGCACATTCTGTTATCCGCGCATTGAATCCGGTCTGCCGACCGTTTGTTCGGAAACCTGCGTCGGCCGCATCCGGTATCTGGGTGTGATGCTGTATGACGCGGATATGATCGAGTCGGCGGCCAATACGCCGAACGAGAAAGATCTGTTCCAAGAGCAGTTGAATGTGTTTCTGGATCCGCATGATCCAGCGGTTCAGGCGCAGGCTTTGGCCGATGGTATTCCCCAGGAGTGGATCAATTCAGCGATCAAATCGCCGGTCTATAAAATGGCGATGGATTGGAAGATCGCGTTCCCGCTGCACCCTGAATATCGCACCCTGCCGATGGTCTGGTATATCCCGCCACTGTCGCCAATCCAGAATGCCGCCGAAGCAGGCGCAATCGGGATTGACCGCGATATGCCGGATGTAAAATCCCTGCGCATTCCGGTGCGGTATCTGGCCAATATGCTGACAGCTGGTGACGAGGCCCCCGTGGTTTCGGCGCTGGAACGGATGCTGGCGATGCGCGCCTATATGCGCAGCAAAACCGTGGACGGGGTGATTGATGCGGGTATTGCCGAGCGTGTCGGCATGACGCCTGAATTGATCGAGGATATGTATCACATCATGGCGATTGCCAACTACGAGGACCGTTTTGTGGTGCCGACAACGCACCGTGAAATGGTCGAGGATGGTGATGATATCCGCACTGGCTGTGGCTTTACCGATGGCAACGGATGCTCCACGGGGATGACCACTGGCAGCATGTTCGGTGGCAAGAAAAAGGACAAAGGTTTTTCAATTCCGCCGATGCCCGCCGCCGCAAAGGAGGTGTTCTAGATGCATATGCCCTTAAAGGCGATATCGGCGCTGCTGAGCTATCCGACAGTAGAGTTGCAACAGGCCAAGGCCGAGTTGGTGGAGGCGTTGCGGCAGGGCGACCTGTTGGGCGCTGACAACATCAAGGCGATGGAAGTTTTGATCGACGCGCTTGCAGATGGTGACATCTACACGCTGCAAGAAACCTATGTCGGGCTGTTTGACCGCTCGCGCACCCTTAGTTTGAACCTGTTCGAGCATGTTCACGGTGAAAGTCGTGATCGGGGTGGGGCGATGGTTGATCTGGTTGAGAACTATCGTGCGGCCGGGTTCGAGCCTGCCACCAGCGAGTTGCCAGATCACATTCCGGTCTTGCTGGAATTCCTCGCCATGCGTCCCATTGACGAGGCACGCGAGGTGCTGGCAGATGCCGCGCATATACTGGAAGTGCTTCAAACGCGTCTTACACGGCGTGAAAGCATTTATGCGCCGGTCTTTRSCGCCCTCGTACATATTTCCGAAGCGGTGGCCGACAAGGCCGCGGTGGCCGAAATGCTGGCGGTCAAGGATGATGATCCGGATGATCTGGAAGCACTGGACGAGGTTTGGGAAGAAAGCGAAGTTACTTTTGCCCCCGATCCCGCTGCCGGCTGCCCGCAGGTTCGTGACATGCTCGCCGGTATGGACACCCCCCGTAACGCACCGCCCCAAACCATGCCCGAAACCACGCCCGAAACCACGCCCCCTGTGGCAGAATAAGGAGACAGAGACATGCATAATTTTCTGTTCGGAATATACCCCTATATTGCACTGACAATCCTGTTCTGGGGCTCAGTCATTCGATTTGATCGTGACCCGTTTACCTGGAAGTCATCCTCGTCCCAATTGCTGCGACGCAAGCAGTTGATCATGGGATCGGTTCTGTTCCACATTGGTATTCTGGTTATCTTTGCTGGTCACTTTGTCGGGCTTTTGACGCCGATCGCAGTGTTTGACGCGATGGGTATCAGCCACGGTGCCAAACAGATGCTGGCGATTGWTGCCGGTGGTATTGCGGGTATCATGATGCTGATCGGCGGGGCGATGTTGCTGCATCGTCGCCTGTTTGACTCGCGTATCCGGGTGAACTCCAGCTTTGCCGATACCGGAATTCTGGTGTTGCTGATGGTGCAACTGTTGCTGGGTCTGTCGACGATCTTCTTGTCGCTGGGTCATCTGGATGGCGGCGAAATGATTAAGTTCATGAGCTGGGCACAGGGCATTTTCTTTTTTGACAGCAATGCTGCCAGCTATGTTGCCGATGTTCATATCATCTTTAAAACGCACCTGTTGCTGGGTTTGACCATCTTTTTGTTGTTCCCGTTTACACGGCTGGTTCACATGTTGTCGGTTCCAATCCGCTATGTGACCCCATGGCGTAAGGGCTACCAGATCGTGCGTTCGCGCCGGGGAGGCTCGAAATGAACAAGCCACTTTTCCCTGATGTTTCAGTGAACGGTCAAGAAATCTCTGCCGCGGACATCGCGGCAGAGGCGCAGAACCACAACGCCCCCAAGGATAAACCGGGCTGGGCGTGGCGGGCTGGTGCGCGGGCCTTGGTGATCCGTGAATTGCTGCTGCAAGAGGCGCGCAAGCGTGATTTGCAACCAAAGCCGCTGGAGATTGAACCGGGCAAGTTTGAAACCGAGGACGAATCGCTGATCCGCGATGTGCTGGATCTGGCGATGACGCCAAAGGTGCCAACGCCGGACCGGATTGCTGCGGTTTATGCGGCCAAGCCGGATATGTTCCGCGCGCCGACCCTGTACGAGCCTTCGCATATTCTGTTTGCGGCGGACCCTGCCGATACCAAGGCGCGGCTGGATGCCAACACCAAAGCGCTGGCCGCATTGGCCACGCTGAAATCCTCGCCAAAGGATTTTGCCCATCTGGCCAAAGAGCTGAGCGATTGTCCGTCGCGCGATATGGGCGGGCAGCTGGGCCAGTTGGTATCAGGCGACACCGTGCCGGAATTCGAGGCGGCGATGGACGGTTTGCAGGCAGGTGAAACCTGTGCCGAGCCTGTTCCGACCCGCTATGGCATCCACATTCTGCGACTGGACGCGATTGCGATTGGCGATGTGTTGCCGCTGGAACGGGTTCAAGACCAGATCAGTGAAATGCTGGAGAAGGCAGGCTGGGCCACGGCGGCGAATGAATATGTGAATTCACTGGTCGCGGGCGCTGAAATAACCGGCATCGATATGGCGGCAGCCGCTTAGGTCGCGACCACCACATCAACCTGTGCCGCCTCCAATGCCGCCCCTAATTGCTGTGCCAATTCAGCAGGTGGCGGGGCGTCGCAGACCAGACGATCAAACCCGTTCAATGGGCAAACCGCGAACGTGGCAAGCGCGTTGAATTTCGCCTTATCCGCAAGGATAGTCACTGATTTTGACTGTGCAATCATCGCGCGTGCCACTTGTGATTCCTCTAGATCGAAATCCATCGCGCCGGACCTTGCGTCCAGTGCGCCGACTGTCAGCACCGCGTGATGGGCGCGAAACCCGTTGATCTGTGCGGTGGTCAATGTGCCCACAGTCTGGCGGTTATCATGTCCGAAACTGCCGCCCAGCAGGTAGGCGCTTGACTGTCCGCCGCCGGAAATTGCCATCGCCACATCGGTGGAATTGGTGATGATGTTTAGGCCCCGAACCTCTGCCAGTTGTTCCGCGAAATAGAGCGTGGTTGAGCCCGTGTCGATAAACAGCGTTTCGCCCGCCTGAAACAGGGCGGCGGCGGTTTTGGCAATGCTGATTTTGGCCGCGACATTTTCGGTCATACGTTGCCGGAACGCGCCTTCACCAAAGCCGCGCGGCAGCATCGCGCCGCCGTGGAATTTCTGTAGCTTGCCCAGGTTTTCCAGATCGGTCAGATCACGCCGGATGGTTTCACGCGATGCACTCGTAAGCGTTGCCAGATGCTCTACCGTGGCTTTTCCATGGGCGCGAACTTCGGCCACAATGCGGGATTGTCTGTTTTGAACTTTCATACGGGCACTTTTTTGCTTTGACTGACTGGTCATTATTATTTACTGAATAGTCAATTACAGTCACAACATCAAGAACCTGATTCCCTATGCCGAAATCCACTGCCCCATATGACGTCGCGATCATCGGTGCTGGCATCGTCGGCTGCGCCATGGCGCGGCGCTTTACGTTGGAAGGGGCGCGGGTGCTGCTGCTGGAAAAAGCGAGCGACATTCTGGATGGGGCAAGCAAAGCCAACAGCGCTATTTTGCACACGGGGTTTGATGCGCCTGCGGGGTCAATCGAGGTTGGCTGCATTCAGGCAGGGCACGAGGAATACCGCGCGATATACCGTGACTTTGGCCTGACGCTGGATGAATGCGGCGCACATGTCGTGGCGTGGTCGGCTGACGAGGTGGCCAAGCTGGAACAAAYCCAGCACCAGGCGCAGGACAACGCGGTGATGGACACGCGGCTGATCACGGCGGAGGCGCTGCGCAAGGCCGAGCCGCACCTGTCGGAGCGTGCGCTGGCCGCAATCTGGGTGCCGCGCGAGAGCCTGATTGATCCGTGGTCGTCGCCCTATGCCTATTTGCATCAGGCGTTGCTGAATGGCGGCGAGGTGATGCTGTCATGCGAAGTGACGGGCGCGGTGTTTGACGGGGGTGAGTGGCATCTGGAAACCAGCCGCGGGGCGGTTCGGGCCAGCCATGTTGTGAATTGTGCGGGGCTGTATGGTGATCTGGTGAACCGCGCTGTGTTCGGGCAGGCCGATTTCAAGATCACCCCGCGCAAAGGGCAGTTTGTGGTGTTTGACAAGGCCGCATCCCGCCTTGCCCGTTCGRYWWYWYWKMCGSKGSCSAKMAGWMSYWYCAWGGSCWTCGTTCTGTTTCGCACCGTGTTTGGCAATCTGGCGGTTGGCCCCACCGCTGAGGATCAGGAGAGCCGCGCGGATGCCTCGACCGATACCGAAACGCTGGAAATGTTGATTGCGGCGGGGGTGGCGATGGTGCCCGCACTGGACCGGATGCCGATCACCGCCACCTATTCCGGCCTGCGGCCTGCGAGCGAGTTCAAGGATTACCAAATCAGTGCGGATGCCGGGAATAACTGGATCACGGTGGGCGGTATTCGGTCGACCGGTCTAAGCGGGGCGTTGGGCATCGCGCAGTATGTGTTCGGGTTGTATCGGGATATGGGGGCGGCGCACCAAACGATTGCTGACCCGGTTTTGCCACAGGCGCGGGTGCTGACCGACATCGGGGCGCGTGACTGGAGGGCCGAGGCGCATGGCGAGATTGTTTGCCATTGCGAATTGGTGACACGGCGMGAGATTGAAGCGGCGTTAGAAGGACCGTTGGCGGCGAAATCACTGGCGGGATTGAAGCGGCAAACGCGGGTGACGATGGGGCGGTGTCAGGGGTTTTTCTGCACGGCACGACTGGCGGAACTTACGCAGGGGCATTTTGTGATCCCGATGGCCGAGGCGGTGCATGATGATTGATCTGTCCACCCCGATAGACGTTGCGATTATCGGGGGTGGTCCTGCGGGATTGGCGGCGGCGGCCATGTTGAAATCTGCGGGCGTTGCACGTGTTGTGATTCTGGAGCGCGAAAGCCAGGCGGGGGGAATTCCGCGACATTGCGGGCATCCACCATTCGGGATGCGCGAATTTRAGCGGGTTCTGAAGGGGCCAGCCTATGCGCGGCGTTTGGTTGAACGGGCTGTTGCTGTGGGGGTCGAGATGCATTGCGGCACCACAGTTATCGAGGCACGGCTTGGCGGTGCATTGTTGATCGCCACACCCGACGGGACGCAGGAAATAGCGGCGCGACGGGTGATCTATGCGACGGGGGTGCGCGAGGTGCCGCGCTCGGCCAGGTTGGTTGGGGGCATGCGAGTGCAGGGCGTTGTGAACACCGGCGCGTTGCAATCAATGGTGTTTTTGAAACAGATGCGGCCGTTCCTCCGCCCGGTGATTGTCGGCACCGAACTGGTTTCGTTTTCGGCGATTTCAACCTGCCGCCATGCGGGGATCAAACCTGTGGCGATGATCGAGGCTGCCAAGCGGGTGACGGCGCGTTGGCCAACGTCTGCATACCCGCGCCTGATGGGCGTGGCGCTGCATTTGAACACGCGGCTGGTGGGTATCCACGGCGATAAAACTGTCGCGGCGATCATAGTGGAAGACGCCGCCGGTTTGCGGCGCGAAATTGCGTGTGACGGGGTGATCCTGTCGGGGCAATTCACCCCTGAATCAACACTGGCGCGGATGGGGCATCTGGCGGTTGATCCGGCGACGGGTGGGCCTGTGGTGGATCAGTTCGGGCGCTGTTCGGACCCTGCCTATTTTGCGGCGGGCAACCTGCTGCGGCCTGTGGAAACGGCTGGTTGGAGCTGGAACGAGGGCTGTCAGACTGGCCAGCGTGTGGCGGATGATCTGAATGGGCGGCTGTGCGAAGCTGTGGAAACAGTGCCGATCAATGTTGCCGGAGCGTTGATAAAATACGCTATGCCGCAACGCTTGGTCGTTGGGCAAACCGGCGGGATGGGCGCGCTCCAGCTGCGGTTTAACGGGGATGCAAAAGSGCAGGTTGTGGCGGAAAGTGGCGGCAAGATTGTTGGGCGCTGGCCGGTGAACACCCGCAGGGAGCGGCGCGTTCTGTTGCCAATTCGTGCAATTGGTATGGGGCAGGTTCAGGCGGAAATTACCCTGAAATTTGTATCGGCATAAGTCCCCGATTTTTACCACTTGGCAGAAAACCCTTTCTTTTACGGCCCKYCCYRMTRRKYTSAYMWRWKKKWWTSTWKWMWYYMRYWAGGAAATAACGACAAATCAGGGAGAATAATAATGTGTGATATCTGTGTAATGAATGCGGTGAAGGACAAGATGATGTCGCGCCGCAGCTTTTTCAAAACGGCCGCCTCGGGCGCGGCTGCGGCGGCTGTTGGATCAACCATGACGGGGACAGCGGCGATGGCGGCGGGGCATGGTTCGGTCATTGATATGACCCACACGCTGGACGGCGATTTCCCGACGTATTTCGGAGAACCGGGAATAGAAATGGAGCAAAAATTCAATTTTGCCGAACATTCGTTCAACCTGTTTCAGCTGTCGCTAAACGAGCACACAGGCACACATATCGATGCACCGCTGCATTTTTCGGCGGACGGGAAATCGGTGGATGAAATTCCGGTCGAAAACCTGATTGCGCCGCTATGTGTGATCGACATTGCCGCCCGTGCAGCCGAGGACGCCGACACCCAAGTGACGCCGGACGATGTGAAAGCGTGGATTGCCGCCAACGGCGACATTCCGGCCAACGCCTGTGTTGCGATGCATTCGGGCTGGGCGGCGCATGTGAAAACCGACAAGTTCCGCGGCTTTTCAGACGAGGCCCAGCATTACCCCGGCTTCCATGTCGAAGCCGCCAAAATGTTGATGGAGGAGACCGGTGCCACATCGATTGCGGTGGATACCCTGTCGCTGGATCACGGCATGTCGGCTGATTTTGCCACCCATTATGCGTGGTTGCCATCGGGGCGGTTTGGCATCGAAAACCTGACCAATCTGGACAAGGTTCCGGCGGCGGGTGCGACGCTGGTGGTGGGTGCGCCCAAGCATCGCGGCGGCTCTGGTGGGCCTGCGCGTATTTTTGCGATGATTTAAGAAGACCTGCGCCGACGGAATGAATTCGTCGGCGCAAACCCGCCTAAGATTTGGCCCATTCCCAGTAAAGATCGCGGGCTTGTTTCGTCACTGCTCCAATCGCAAATTCACGGTCCTCGATTTTTACAATCGGGGTGATCTTGGAAATATTCCCCGTTAAGAACACCTCGTCTGCCGCGTCGAAATCCTCAAACGTCAGGGTGCATTCCTCAATGGTATGCCCCGCACCACGCAGCAGTTTGATCACCCGCTGGCGGGTGATGCCGTTCAGAAATGTGCCGTTGGTCACCGGCGTTTTTACCACGCCATCCTTGACCATGAAAATATTGGCGGTGGCGGTTTCGGCAACATTACCCAGCGCATCAGCGACAATCGCGTTGTTATAGCCACGTGCCTGGGCCTCGCGGATCATCCGGCCGTTGTTGGGGTATAGGCAGGCGGCCTTGGCGTTCACTGGCGCCATGGTAATCACGGGGCGGATGAACCGGGTGCGGCACAGGGTTTGGCTGGCGTCAGCCGGGGCCATTGGCAACTGTTCCAGACACAGGCAGAATGTGGTTGAGAGAGGGTCGGGGATCACCACGCCGACGCCGCCCTCTTTGGACCAATACATCGGCCGGATATAGACCGGCGCGCCCTTGTCGAACTTGGCCAGCCCTTCCATTGTCAGGGCCATCATTTCCTCGACTCCGATGGTTGGTTTCAGCCCCAATGCGACGGCCGAGTTGTTGACCCGCTCGCAATGCGGCGCAAGATCCGGCACCACGCCATCAAATGCCCGCGCCCCGTCGAACACCAGTGATCCCAGCCAAGTGCCGTGGTCGGCGGCGTTCATCACCGGCAGGTCGCCCTGATGCCATGTGCCATTGAAATAGGTCCAGATAACGTCGCTGACGGCCATGTCGATATTCCTTACTCTAGGGGATCAGAACGGTTGATCCGGTTGTTTGCCGCGTCTCGAGCGCCCGATGCGCATCGGCGGCGTTTGTTAGATCGTAACGCTGATTGACGTTGATTTTCAATGTGCCATTTCCGATCATTTCAAACAGTTCGGATGAGGCCGTTTCCAGATAGCTGCGGTCTGCTGTGAAATGGAACAACACGGGGCGGGTAACGGTGAAAGAGCCAGCCGCCAGATCGGACAGTTTGAAGTCCAGCGCGGGGCCGGAGGATTGACCGAAATTCACCAGCGTGCCGAAGGTTTTCAGGCAGGACAGCGAGCCTGCGATGGTGTCTTTGCCGATGCTGTCGTAAACCGCATCGACACCAGCGCCGCCGGTGATTTCAGCCACTCGCGCCACGAAATCCTCGGATTTATAGTCGATCATATGGGTGTAGCCGTGTTTGGCGGCCAGCGCGCATTTTTCGGGTCCGCCCGCCGTGCCAATCACTGTCACGCCCTTGGCTGCAAGCCATTGTCCGGCAATCARGCCAACACCGCCAGCGGCAGCATGGAACAGAACCGTCTGGCCCTTTCGCACCTCAAAGGAGCGGTGCAGCAGGTAATGCGCGGTCAACCCCTTTAGCATCGCGGCGGCGGCAATCTCGTCGCTCACCCCGTCGGGTAGCTTGACCAGATGTTTGGTATCGATCACCCGTTCGGACACATAGGCGCCGTTCGGGATGGTATAGGCAACGCGGTCGCCCAGCGTGAAACCTGTGACGCCTTCACCCAAAGCGGCCACTACACCTGCGGCTTCGCTGCCCAGAACCAAGTCGGTTTCAACAGGCCACGGATAGAGACCGCTGCGGAAATAGGTGTCGATGAAGTTAACCCCGATGGCGTTGTGCTGCACCAGAACCTCGCCCGCTTCGGGGCTGGGTGTGGGCAGGTCGATCTGGTGTAAAACTTCGGGGCCGCCAGCGGTGCGGGCTGCGATTGCTATGGGCATGTCTATTCCTCTGTCAGCATGAATTCAGGGTCCACCGGCACTTGCATGGCGTTTGACAGGTGGTTGGTTTTGGCTGCAAGCGAGACGATTTTCAGCACCTCGGCGTGTTGGGCCGTTGTCATCCCTTTGGCGCGGGCGGCGGCGGAGTGGGAATGCACGCAATATTCGCAATTGTTGMYKATCGACACCGCCAGATAGATCAGTTCTTTGGTCAGCGGGTCCAGATCAGAGGGGGTGGCCATCACGGCCTTGACCTCTTGCCACGTGCGCTCCAGCAGGTCCGCATCGAACGCCAGATAGCGCCAGATGTTGTTGATGAAATCGGATTTGCGTGTGGCGCGGATGTCATCGAACACGGCTTTGACGCGGGGGTTTGATTCCGGGTCTTTCGGGGGCTGAACGGCGGGCATGGGGTTATCCTTTCACAGTCATAGTGCTGTGAAAAGGAACTTGCCTGTTTTTATGCACTACCGCAAGGCCGAGCTGCTAAAGGCTGGCGTCCAGCGCTGCGATCACTGCGTCGCCCATTTCGCTGGTGCTGGCAGGAGCAGCACCGCCCGCTTGCATCAGATCGGCTGTGCGCACGCCGTCGGCCAGCACTTGTTCTACGGCGGTTTCCAGACGGTCCGCCTCGGCGCCCTGATCATAGGAATAGCGCAGCGCCATTGCGAAACTCAGGATGCAGGCACAGGGGTTTGCCAAGCCTCGCCCGGTGATGTCGGGGGCGGAGCCATGCACCGGTTCATACATCGCCTTTGGCCGCCCGTTGGCCATTGGCACACCCAGGCTGGCCGAGGGCAACATGCCCAGTGATCCGGTCAGCATCGCCGCCACATCCGACAGGATATCGCCAAACAGGTTATCTGTGACGATCACGTCGAACTGTTTGGGGTCACGCACCAGCTGCATCGCGCCATTGTCGGCATACATATGTGACAGCTCGACCTCGGGGTATTCGTTGTCATGCACCCACTGGACCTCTTCGCGCCACAGGATGCCGCTTTCCATCACRTTGGCTTTTTCCATYGARCAGACGCGGTTGYYSCGYTTYTTSGCCNASCTYGWWSKYKGAGYKYGCCACGCGGCGGATCTCATTGGTGGTGTAGCGCTGGGTGTTCACACCAATGCGCCCACCCTCGTTATCATCCATGATGCCGCGGGGTTCGCCGAAATAAACGCCCGAGGTCAGCTCGCGCACGATCATGATATCGAGGCCCGCGATGACTTCGGTTTTCAGTGATGAAAAATCGGCCAGCGCGTCAAAGCATTGGGCGGGGCGCAGGTTGGCGAACAGGTCCATTTCCTTGCGCAGGCGCAGCAGGCCGCGTTCGGGTTTCACCGAAAAATCCAGATCATCATAGGCAGGACCACCGACAGCGCCGAGCAAAACGGCGTCGACCTCTTGGGCGTGGGCCATGGTTTCATCTGTCAGCGGAGTGCCGTGTTTATCGTAGGCAGCACCACCGACGAGGTCATGGGTCACGTTGATTTTCAAGCCCCGTTTATCGCCGAACCAGTCGATGATTTTGGTCACTTCGACCATGACTTCGGGGCCGATACCGTCACCGGCAAGGATAAGAAGTGAAGGGGTGCTCATATTGATGCTGTCCTTGATGAATTAGGGTTGATCCCGCGTAACCGTTTGAGGCTGCGTGGTCAAGAAACGAAGGCCTTAATTCCATCGGCCAGCATATCCCGCACCCGCCTGATGCGAGGCGTCTGGCGCATGGCCTGATGTGCCGTCAGCCAAACGGGCAATGCCGCAATAGGAACTTCGGGCATCACCTGTTCGACCATTTCATCACGCAGGCCGGTATAAATATGGCCAAACCCGATACTGCATCCTGCTTGAACCAATTTCCAATTGACCATATTGTCATCGCAGCGGGTGCTAAACCAGCCGCGTTCTGCGGGGATGCCCAGGTCTCGCATCCCGCGAATAAGGCTTTCGTCTTGATCATATCCAATCAAATCATGCTCATTTAACAACTGATCCAGGTTGTAGGGCGCCCCCGTCGGTCCGGATATTCAGCCGCGCCGAACATCCCCAATGCCATATCCCCAAATGGCGGGTAACAACATCCAACTGTTCCGGGCGATACATACGCAGTGCAATATCGGCCTCGCGGAACAACAGGTTTTCACTGGTGTCGCTGGCCACCAGATCAATGCTGATTTGCGGTAGAAAATTCTGTGCTACGAAAATGCTGGCAGTGATGCGCACCGTGCCTTTTATGTCTYGTTCCTGCCCCGCAGCGGTCAGGGCTATCTGTCCCATTGCCAGCTGCATTGTTTTGGCAGGCTCAAGCAGGGTTTCTCCAACCGGGGTCAGCTTTAACCCACGTGGCTGGCGATGAAACAGGCTAAGGCCCGGTTGCGTCTCAATCTGCTGAATCTGGCGACCAAGAGTGGGCTGACTGGCACCGAGGCGGCGGGCGGCAGCAGAAAGCGATCCTTCTTCGGCTACGGCGAGAAATGACTGGATCAAGGACCAGTCTAGGGATGCGAGGTGTTTATCCATTCATTGCTGAATGCATGATCTGCAATTTATTGCAATTCCCATGTGAAACAGAATGGATAAGTTGGGTGGGGATGATGAAAGCTGGAGACGAGTAGATGGATAAAACAGTTTTAATTCTTGGTGATAACGGCCGCTTTGGACGCCATGCTGCCCGCGCTTTTTCCGAAAGAGGTTGGGAGGTTCGCCAATTTGACCGCGTGTCGGAAAACCTGTGGGATGCCGCATGGGGCGCAGATGTAATCGTCAATGCGTGGAACCCCTTATATCCCGACTGGGTCGAACAAGTGCCAAAGTTGACCAAGCAAGTGATCGAGGTTGCCGAAGCGACCAAAGCGACCAAAGCGACAGTGATTGTGCCGGGGAATGTTCACAATTTCGGCACGGATGCTCCCGATATTTTTGACGCCAACATGCCGCACAATGCCACAAATCCTTTGGGCCGTATTCGCACCGAAATGGAGGCTGCGTATCGTGATTCAGGTGTGCGCACCATCATCCTTCGGGCAGGCGATTTCATTGACACACAGGCATCCGGCAACTGGTTTGATAAGGTGATAACCCCGAAACTGGACAAGGGGCCGTTCGGTCAAGCTCAAGAAAATGAGTTGGCTGGCGTTGCATATTGCGCGTCCGTTCTGGCCGGTTGCACGACATTTGCTGGAAATACGGTATCTGTGGAACAAGCCGCACCGGATTGATGGCACATTGTTTTCTTCTCTTCTGCCGGATTTCAAGATGACACCGCTGGCAGAAGCCTTGCCCCTAGCGTTGGAGAATCACATCGACCCAGACAAGGCGATGACGCGAGGCAAGGGCGTCGCCCACGCTTAACAGGGCGGCGCCTGCATCATCCGCCTTGGGCCAGAACACACCCGAGGCGGCGATTTCCAGATCGCGGGAAGGCAGCACATAATCCACCCGCATGTTCCCCGGGCCGGGGATGTCTTTCCAGTCAACCGTGTCTTGTGCGGGATCGCCTTTGTGGCGGGTGTTTGCGCCGCCTTGGCTCATAGTGGCCCCAACGGCGCCCTCACTTTGGGGGTTTGTGTCTTGCACCATAGGGTGTGCCAATAAACCGCGAATTGCTTGGCCCTGACCATCCCCGTCAAACGGGTCCAGATTGGCGTCGCCCAATATCACAAACGGCGCACCTAATGGTTTTGTGTCCAGCTCTCCATCCAGATAGGCCGTCCAGAATCGCACCTCGTCATGGTTGCGCTTGCCGTTCCTGTCCTCGGGTCCGTCAAATACTGGCGGTGTTGCGTGAAAAGCCAACAGATTGATTTCGCCATCAGGTGTGGTGACGGGCACGATCCAATGCCCCGTTGTCGATAGTCGCTGTTCTGATTGGGCTTGCGGTGAGGGAAACGGTTTTCCATCGACCTGCGGTAACAAGGCCTGCGGGAAATCCACCCACTTTAGCGCCGAGAAATCCTGAACCCGCAAAGTATCTATCGGGTAGCGTGACAGGATCGCCATCCCGCCTTGCCCTGCAAACCGCCCATACCCTTGGGCATCACGCGGGCCGCCCGTTTGCCCGTCGCCATCCATATCAAGCCCGGTGGCCATCCCCGTATTGGGCCGTAAGGCAAATCTGTGCGGATAGGGGGTGCCCTGATCCGCCAGCAAATCGGCAAAGGCATTCAGGGCTGCATTGCCATAGTCGTAATCAAACCCGTTCAGCAGCAGGATGTCGGGTGAAATATGGGTGATGATACCGGCGAGGGCCAGAACCTGCTTATCCTTGCCCGATAAAATATCGCGCAGCAGCAATCCTGGCCCACGGCGTTCTAGTTCGGTGTTGTAGGTTGCGATGCGTATGGGTTCTGCCTGCAACGTGACAGCAAGCAGCAGATAGATCAGGCTGGCTGTAATCCATTTAGCTCGGCCAGCGCTGACGACTGCTTGCGCTTTTGTGCAACCATTGACGCGATCCGGCCCATGGCGATCCCGCGCATAAACAGACTTGATGGAAGAAATGCCCATGCCGCCATTGTCCACACCATCGTCTGCGGAGAATCAAGTGTTATCGGATCAAATATGTTTGATGCGGCCTTAATAACGACAGGCGTCAGGAAGGGCAGTAAAAAGCCGAGCACGATGTTGAAACGGGCATCACGGTTCAGTTTTTCAACCACATCACCACCGGTGGTCGGATCGAAAGTGGGCAGGTTTATCCAGACGTTGAACGGTTTATCATGTGATGGCCAGCCTTGCAGGCGCAGCAAAATAACGAATGCCGCCAAGGTCAGCAAGGAAATCAGATAGCTGATTCCTGCAGTCGTGCGCACAAGGGCCAGGTTTTCTACGCTGGCGTTTTCAGGCAGCATCAGCACCACCAGCCGCACCGGGCTGAATGGAAAATCAATGGCCTGCCCGACCAAAGATCCGGTTGCCTCGATAAACTGGGTTAAGGTCGTTGGGTCGGTTTGCCCGCGAAAAATAGCCGAGAGCAAGAAAACAGTTGCGAAAAGAGACACAAAGCGCACCCGGTTAAAGGGCGGTGCGTCCCGAAACTCGACTAGGCTTGGATAGCTTGAAGAATATTCGATGAATGTCAAAAGAGCGCCGAACAGGGCGATAAGTGAAACGATTTGAATCGTGTCAGAGTTAACGCCAGGCAACAGCAAAGAGGGCGTTGCAACCAACACCATGATCAACATTGCACGCACGATGGCGCCTGTAAGCTGTGAAATCACTGCTCTGTTACCCTTAATTCGGTCGGAAGCGATACGATGCCGCGCCCTTTTCCCAAATAATTTCCGCACATTATGGCGGCTTGCCTCAATCTTGCCCAATTTTTGCCTTCTTTCACTTTCCAGCACAAGTCATGGTTAACTATAAGTAAAAGTTTGAGGCAATTTCGTGGAAGAAGTGGTGCGACTTTGCATCAAATTGGCCGCAAAAAGGGGCCCGACATGCGCCAGCCCCCATATTATGTGTTTGAAGTAGGTGTGACCCCTAAAAACCTAAACCCAAGGGCGGGCCGAAGCTGCCATTGTTTCGAAATTGGCAATAGAGTCGGCTTTTTCCATTGTCAGGCTGATGTCGTCCAATCCTTCCAGCAAACAGTGCTTTTTGAATGAATCCACATCGAATTTGAACACATCCCCATCCGAAGTGGTGATTTCCTGCGTTTCCAGATCAATGGTCATACGGGCGTTGGCACCTTTTTCGGCGTCTTTCATCAACACGTCCACCTGTTCTTGCGGCAGGGCAATCGGCAAGATGCCGTTTTTGAAGCAGTTGTTGAAAAAGATGTCGGCAAAGCTGGGCGCAATCACGCAGGTGATGCCGAAATCCTTGATCGCCCATGGCGCATGTTCGCGGGAGGAGCCACAGCCAAAGTTGTCGCCCGCCACCAGAATTTCGGCACGGCGATAGGCGGGCTGGTTCAGAATAAAGTCCGGCCGCTCGTTCCGGTCATCATCATAGCGCATCTCGTCAAACAGGTTCACACCCAGGCCCGAGCGTTTGATGGTTTTCAAAAACAGTTTCGGGATGATCATATCGGTGTCGATGTTGATCATGGGCATCGGGGCGGCGACGCCGGTGATTTTCTCGAATTTTTCCATCATCGCTCTCCTTAAATCATGTCCCGAACATCGGTCAGATGTCCGGTGATTGCAGCTGCGGCAGCCATTGCGGGCGACAGCAGATGTGTGCGCCCGCCCCGTCCTTGCCGTCCTTCAAAATTGCGGTTGGACGTCGAGGCACAGCGCTCGCCCGGTTCCAGCTGGTCCGGGTTCATTGCCAGACACATCGAGCAGCCCGCCAGCCGCCATTCAAATCCGGCAGCGAGGAATATCTGGTCCAGACCTTCTTCTTCGGCTTGGGCCCGAACCAGACCGGAACCAGGAACGATCAGCGCCCGCATCCCTTCCTTGATTTTTTTGCCCTTCAGGATTTCGGCAGCGGCGCGCAAATCCTCGATCCGACCGTTGGTGCAGGAGCCGATGAACACGGTGTCGATTTCGATGTCGGTCAGTTTCATTCCCGCCGTCAGCCCCATATATTCGATGGACCGCGTGGCGGCGTCGATTTTGCCATCTTTGAAATCGGATGGCGAAGGCACCGACGCGGTGATCGGCAGCACGTCTTCGGGTGATGTGCCCCATGTGACCAMGGGTGCGATGTCTTCGCCTTTCAGCACCAGCACCTTGTCAAAATATGCGTCCTCGTCGGTGAACAGGGTTTTCCACCACGCCAGCGCCATTTCCCATTCGGCCCCTTTGGGCGTATGCGGGCGGCCCTTTACATATTCATAGGTGACCTCGTCCGGTGCAATTAGTCCTGCACGTGCGCCGCCTTCGATCGCCATGTTGCAAACCGTCATCCGGCCTTCCATCGACAGCGCGCGAATGGCTTCGCCGCAATATTCGATCACGTAACCGGTGCCACCAGCGGTGCCGGTTTCGCCAATCACCGCCATTGTGATATCCTTGGCGGTCACACCGGGCATCAGCTTGCCGGTGATCTCGACCTTCATGTTTTTGGATTTCTGCTGGATCAGGGTTTGCGTGGCCAGAACGTGTTCGACTTCGGATGTGCCAATGCCATGCGCCAGCGCACCAAACGCGCCGTGGGTCGCTGTGTGGCTGTCACCGCAAACCACCGTCATGCCGGGCAGGGTCCAGCCCTGTTCGGGTCCGACGATATGCACAATGCCTTGCCGCACATCATCAACCGGATAGTAATGTATGCCGGTTTCGCGGGCATTTTTATCCAGCGCCTCGACCTGAATGCGGCTTTCCTCGTTCTCGATGCCTTTGGCGCGGTCCAGCGTGGTGGGCACGTTATGGTCCGGCACAGCGATGGTTTTATCGGGGGCGTGCACCTTGCGGCCAGACAGGCGCAGCCCTTCAAAGGCCTGCGGGCTGGTGACTTCGTGCACCAGATGGCGGTCGATATATAAAAGGGTGGTGCCGTCTTCGGCCTCATGGGCAATGTGGGCATCCCAGATTTTATCATAGAGTGTTTGGGGGCCAGTATTCGGGCCAGTGTTCGGAGCGGTCATGGTGTTTCCTTTCCCGCGAGATGTGAATGGACAAATTTGACAGGCAGCGCAAATGCGCCGGACCAATTATAGGTCCGAATTAATCGCAAGGCTTTGGCCATAGAACCGCCAAGGCAGGCGGGCGTGGTCATCTATGTCGAAAATACGAGTCATACAGGGGGAATACATCGCACAAGGCGGGCGGGCAAGGGCCGTGACCATTGTCTAACCGGTAATAACTGTGCAAACCTGCAAATATGGAGAATAGCACAGTTCAGGAAGCCCAGAGTTTAGGTGATCAGATACAGGTTCTGATTGATAAATTGTTCGCGTTTTCCAGCAGTTTGTTGCTGCCCTCGCGTCTGACCCAGATGGGCATCATGATTGCGCTGCTGGTGGTGGCGTATCTGTTCAAACTGTATTTCGGGCCGAAAATCCATGAACGGATGCGCGGGCTGACGGGGCGCCCGAAATGGCAGCTGCGTATCTTTGTGCTGCTGCACAAACGAATGTGGCTGATTGTTTTTGTGGTTCTGATCTGGGTCGTTATTGCGCTCGAGAGTGAAGTGTTGAACCTGTTTCCATCGCGCTATTATCTGTTGTCTATTGTCGGCACGATTTCTTTTGCATGGCTGATGGTGGTGGTCGTTGCGCGGTTCATTCACAATTCGTTCCTGCGCCGCATCGTTACATGGGGCGCCTGGGCCTATGTGACGCTGTATTTCCTAGGGCTTGTCACGGCGACCGAACAATTGCTGGACCAGCTGGCGATCGAGTTTGGTGATTTCCGGCTGTCGATATTGATGATCATCAAAGCATTGGTGGTGACGGCGATTTTCTTCTCGTTGGCGCGGCTGATTGCCCGTGGCACCACAAAACGCATCCGCAATAATGCGGAAATATCGCCATCCATGCAGGTGTTGATGGTGAAATTCATACAGGTCATCCTGTATGGGTTTGCGTTTTTTGTCGGGTTAAAGGCGATAGGGTTTGATCTGACCGGCCTTGCGGTTTTGTCGGGGGCCATCGGCATCGGCCTTGGCTTTGGTTTGCAAAAGGTGGTGTCGAACCTTGTTTCGGGTGTGATCATCCTGATGGACAAGTCAATAAAACCGGGCGATGTGATTTCACTGGGTGAAACCTTTGGCTGGATTAACACGCTGGGCGCACGCTATGCCTCGGTGGTGACGCGGGACGGTAAGGAATACCTGATCCCCAACGAGGATTTGATCACCAATCAGGTGGTCAACTGGTCGCATACCAATGATTTTGTGCGGCTCGATATATTCTTTGGCACCGCTTACGGTGATGATCCGCACAAGGTGCGGGCCTTGGCCCGTGCGGCGGCGGCCTCGGTTGATCGGGTGCTGACCATGCGCCCGCCGGTGTGTCACATCGTGGGCTTTGGCGACAGTTCGGTTGATTACATCCTGCGGTTCTGGATCACTGATCCGACGGACGGTTTGACCAATATTCGCGGCAATGTTTATCTGGCGCTGTGGGATATTTTCAAGGAAAACCACATTTCCATCCCGTTCCCGCAGCGCGAAGTGAAGGTGCTGAGAGATAAACCAGAGTGATCGATGCAACCGATCAGATCGCCGCATTGCAAGACAAAAGCATGTCGTCGGTTGAATTGGTCACACAAACGCTTGCCCGTATTGACGCCATCAGCCCCGCGCTGAATGCAATCGTCGGGATGCGTCCGGTCGATGATATTCTGACTGATGCCAAAGCTGCCGATGCCACCCCGCCCAAAGGTCCGCTGCATGGTCTGCCTTTCGCCATTAAGGATCTGACCGAGACCAAGGGCATCCGCACCACATACGGATCACCCATTTTTGCCGATAACATCCCTGACGCCGACAGCCTGATGGTGCAGCGTATTCGCGGTGCCGGTGCCATCATCATCGGTAAAACCAACACGCCGGAATTCGGCCTAGGCTCGCACAGCTATAACCCGGTCTATGGGGTCACCCGCAATCCGTATGACACCAGTGTTTCGGCGGGCGGTTCCAGCGGCGGCGCGGCCGTTGCGCTGGCCACGGGGATGCTGCCGCTGGCGGATGGATCCGATATGATGGGATCGCTGCGCAATCCGGCGGCGTGGAACAATGTCTACGGGTTTCGACCCGGTTACGGGTTGGTGCCGGATGATCCTGCGGGTGAAAATTTCCTGCATCAGTTGTCAACCAGCGGCCCGATGGCCCGCACGATGCGCGATTTGGTGTTGTTGTTGCAGGTRAWSGKGRTGCYRRRYSMSYKRYTSMMCMWYSKGSTKSAWKSMYTCACKSMSCTWMYWMAYSWGRASASCKWGMASRRGCWGRYAWTMGSSWKRGTCKRRKWCKSRKSYSGRTWKKWYYMGAWRRACCCTGAAATCCTGCACCTGTGCGAGGTCGCGCTGGACCAAATGCGCGATTTGGGCGCGACGGTCAAACCTTTCACCCCGCCGATTGCCCCCGAGCAACTGTGGTCTTCATGGACCACTCTGCGCAGCTGGGCCATCGCCGCAAAACAGGCGCCGTTATATCACGACCCGAAAACCCGCGACCTGCTGAAACCCGAAATGGTCTGGGAGATCGAGCGCGGGCTGGCCATGTCTGCCATCAAAGCGCATGAGGCCAGCGTGATCCGCTCAAACTGGTTCGCAGCCTTTGCCAATCAGCCGGATGTCGAGGTTATGGCGCTGCCGTCCGCCCAGATATTCCCGTTCAATGCTGAGCTGCACTGGCCCAAAACCGTGATGGGCCGCGACATGGACACCTATCACCGCTGGATGGAGGTGGTGGTGCCCGCGTCCCTGACCGGCCTTCCCGCATTGAATGTGCCCGTAGGGTTCGGCGCGGCGGGCCTGCCGATGGGCCTGCAACTGGTCGGCAAGCGCGGGGCGGATGCGCGCATCCTGCAAATCGGGCAGCTCTACCATGATGCAACAGATTGGCCCCGTAGGCGCCCACCTGAAATCAAGGCTTGAACCCGCCCCGATGCCACCCCATAAACGCACATTGAGATTTAACGATTCCAATGCTACTCATGGCTTACACCCGCGCTTTTCTAAGGAGGACAGGTTTGTCCAGCACATCTAAACAGGTTTCAAGCAAAACACTGCTTGAGCGTATTCTTACCTCGCTTGATGACAGCAAAGCCGAAGACGTGATCTCGATCAGCCTGAAGGGCAAGTCCGAGATCGCGGATCATATGGTGATCTGCTCGGGCCGCTCCACGCGTCAGGTCAGCGCGATGGCGGAAAAGCTGGCGGATCAGCTAAAGCATGAATTCGAGATTTTCCCCAAGATCGAGGGCAAAGACCAAGGCGACTGGGTCTTGATCGATGCGGGCGATGTGATTGTGCATGTGTTTCGCCCCGAAGTGCGCGAGTTTTACCAGCTGGAAAAGCTGTGGCAGGGCGTACGCCCTTCGGAGGGGACGCACCCCACGCTCCCTGCTGACACCATCTGATGCGGGTGCATATTTGCGCCGTTGGCCGCCTGCGGGCGGGTCCCGAGCGTGAATTGCTGGACGATTATCTAACACGGTTCGAGCGGACGGGCCGCAGCTTGGGTCTTGGAGCTGTGTCGATACACGAGGTCGAGGATAAAAAAGGCGGCGGGATGGATGCCGAGGCAGCCCTGCTGGACCGCGCTATCCCCAAAGGTGCTATGATCTGCGCGCTGGACGAGCGTGGCCGTGTGATGCCCTCGCCCGATTTTGCCAAARAACTGGGCGGGTGGCGTGATCAGGGCACATCCGATCTGGCCTTTGTGATTGGCGGTGCTGACGGGATCGCCAAAACCCTGCGGGACCGCGCCGATTTCAAACTGTCGTTTGGCGTAATGGTCTGGCCGCACATGCTGGTGCGGGTGATGTTATCTGAACAGTTGYAKCRRSCRAYRMYGATWWTGGCGGGGGGGCCGTATCATCGGGTTTGAGGGTTGGAGAGCAAACGAACAAATCGCCATACATATAAAAAATAACTGGAGATTGTTGTTTGTTATCAACTGCTCACGCAGCGAACACAACATTCCTTTTATGGTTGATTGTGTGCTTTCCCCGTGAAACCATTAGTGGCCAAGTGGGAGGTCTTTAGAATGTGGAAATGGATCGTTGGAGGCCTTATTGTTATTTGGGCTGGTTTTGCTGTGTATGATTACTATCGCGCTGGGCTTCATACTAGGCCCGAAATGCCCGATGGCGCCTTTTCGATATCTTATAAGAACGGTTTGCGAGCTATCTTAGTGGATGTTCCCAATGATCGGGAAACCCGTAGGTATTTCGGATATCCAACAGATGTTCCGTTTTACCTCGAAGATGCTTGGTCTATTTGCAAGCCTCCTACTGATGATGAGCTTCAGGAATTCAAGGAGGTTAAAAACGACAATCCAGGTGAAAGATTTGAAGGAATCTGCCGAATTCAAGTGGACGAAGATGTTGTTATCAGGGGGATAGTGACTTCAGTGCCCAAGTTATAGTCTGGTTGGGTGACCATCATCTGCCAACTTAGTTGCCCTCCCCTCCCTTGAGGCGTAAAACTCTACCAACCACATCAGGAGCCCCTAATGACCACACCCAAACCCGTCGTTCTGTGTATCCTTGATGGCTGGGGTATCCGTGAGGCGGACGCGGCCAACGCCCCCGCACTGGCCGACACCCCGAATTTTGACCGTATCCTGCGCGATTGCCCGTCGTCCCGGTTGATCACCCACGGCCCCGATGTGGGTCTGCCCAGCGGCCAGATGGGAAACTCCGAGGTGGGGCATACCAATATTGGCGCGGGGCGTGTGGTGCCGATGGATTTGGGGATGATTGATCTGGCGATTGAAGACGGGACGTTTGCCAAGAACACCGTTTTGCAAGATTTCATCACCGATGTGAAAGCCGCAAACGGCACCGCCCATCTGATGGCGCTGGTGTCGGATGGCGGGGTGCATGGGCATATCGACCATGTGGTTGCGGCGGCCAGGGTGATTGCCGGTGCGGGCGTTCCCGTGCTGATCCACGCCATGACCGACGGGCGCGATGTGCCGCCCAAATCGGCGGGCGAATTCATTGCCGATCTGGCCAGGCGACTGCCGGACGGGGCTGGTGWKRMYRCCSYKRTYGKKMKYWATKWYKCKRKRRMYCGGKWSWASYKYTSKRRKMRRRYRRKSMTGKMKWMYGKYRMRWTGMTYWWTSKYWRSRKSMYRMAGGCTGTCAATGCTGYCGAGGCTGTCACGCAATCTTATGCGCGCGATGTTACGGACGAGTTTATCAAACCGACAGTGATTGCGGGCTATAAGGGTGTGCAGGATGGCGACGGTATTTTCTGCCTGAATTTCCGCGCTGATCGCGCTCGCGAAATACTGGCGGCGATTGGCCAGCCTGATTTTGACGGCTTTGAAACCGGCCCGCGCCCGACGCTTTCGGCGCTGCTTGGCATGGTGCAATACTCTGACTCCCATAGCACCTATATGACCACGGTGTTTCCGAAACGAAAACTGGTCAACACGCTGGGCGAGTGGGTGGCCAAACAGGGGTTGCGCCAGTTCCGGCTGGCCGAGACCGAGAAATACCCGCATGTGACGTTTTTCCTGAACGGCGGCAAGGAAGCGCCCGAGGTAGGCGAGGACCGTTACATGGCGCAAAGCCCCAAGGTGGCGACCTATGATTTGCAACCGGAAATGTCGGCCGCCGAAGTGACGGATCATTTCGTGCAGGCGGTCAAAGATGGGTATGACCTGATCGTCACCAATTACGCCAACCCCGATATGGTCGGCCACACCGGTAACATCCCCGCCGCGATCAAGGCCTGCGAGGCGGTGGACCTTGGGCTGGGCCGTGTGTTGGCCGCATTGGAAAAAGCGGGCGGCGCGATGATTGTGACAGCGGATCATGGCAATTGCGAAACCATGATTGACCCCGAAACCGGTGGTCCACACACCGCCCACACCACCAACCCGGTGCCGGTGATTATGGTCGGTGGGCCTGATGGTTCTGCCTTGCATCAAGGTCGCCTATCGGACCTTGCCCCGACATTGCTGGACCTGATGAACCTGCCTTTGCCCAGTGAGATGACCGGCGAAAGCCTGATCAACAAATGAGTTGGCGTGGCCTCCTTTTGAGCATCGCGCTGATGCTGACCGCCCCCATTGCGGGCGCCGATACCGACCCTGCACATCTGGCCAAACGCGCTGCCCAGCAATTGAACATGGCGGCGATTGCCCTGCGCGATGCGCAGCAAGCCAGCGATCGTGTGGCCGCCCTGACCCAAACCATTCAGGCCTATGAGGCGGGGTTGGTGGCGATGCGCGAAGGCATGCGCCGCGCCGCGATCCGCGAACAATCGTTGCAACTGGAATTTGATGCCAAACGCGATGAAGTCTCGCGCCTGCTGGGGGTATTGCAAAGCATGGAGGCCACATCGGCGCCTTTGCTGCTGTTGCATCCGTCAGGCCCGATTGGCACGGCGCGTTCCGGCATGATCCTGTCCGAGGTGACCCCCGCAATTCAGGCGCAGGCCCAAGCCTTGCGCGGGCAGCTGGAGGAGGTTGCGCTGCTGCACTCGCTGCAGCAAAGCTCGGCCCAGATATTGGTCGACGGGCTGCGTGGCGTGCAGGACGCGCGCACAAAACTGTCGCAAGCCATTTCAGATCGCATCGGGCTGCCAAAACGCTTCACCGAAGACCCGGTAAAAACCGCAAACCTGTTGGACAGCAGCGAGACCCTGGAAGGGTTCGCCAGCGGCCTGACCGAAATTTCCGAGGATACCGGGCAACAAATCGACCTGCCCGATTTCGAGGATGCCAAAGGCAGTTTGCCGCTGCCGGTCAACGGCACCCTGTTGCGCCGCTATAACGAGGCCGACGCCGCAGGCGTGCGCCGCCCCGGCCTGTTGCTGGCAACCCGCCCGCTGTCCATCGTCACCACCCCGTGGCCCGCGACAATTCGCTATCGCGGCCCGTTGCTCGACTACGGAAATGTGATAATTCTGGAGCCCTCCAGCGGTTACCTTTTGGTCCTGACGGGGTTAAACCGTGTATACGGAGAAATCGGCGAGGTTCTGCCTGCGGGCGGCCCTGTGGGCCTGATGGGTGGGAATGCGCCTGAAAATAGCGATTTTTTGTCGCTATCTGGCCAACAGGGTGGTTCCGAACGCACAGAAACGCTCTATATAGAGTTGAGACACGGAAAAAAGACTGTAGACCCTGAACAATGGTTTGCGCAAAAACCGGACTAACAAGGAATTGGACACTATGAAGAAATTTGTTATGGCGGCACTTGGCGGCATATTGGCGGGAGTGGTCGCAACCACACAAATCGCGGGTCCGTTGATTGCGCAGGAAAACGCCAGCAATGCGTCGGTTTACCAGCAGCTTGATCTGTTTGGCGATGTGTTCGAGCGGATCCGGTCCCAATACGTCAGCGAAGTCGACGAGGCCGATCTGATCGAGGCCGCGATCAAGGGGATGATGACATCGCTTGATCCGCATTCCAGCTATCTGCCACCCAAAGATTTTGACGACATGCAGGTGCAAACCCGTGGTGAATTCGGCGGACTGGGCATCGAAGTGACGCAAGAGGACGGCTTTGTTAAGGTCGTGTCGCCAATGGATGGCACCCCTGCGGATGCCGCCGGTGTCGAGGCTGGCGATTTCATCACCCATGTCGATGGCGATAGCCTGCTGGGTCTGGACCTGAATGAAGCGGTCGAGTTGATGCGCGGGCCTGTCGGCTCGGAAATCATCATCACCGTGGTGCGCGAAGGCGAGGACGAGCCGTTTGACATTTCGATCATCCGCGACACGATTAAACTGACTGCTGTTCGCGTCCGCACCGAGGGCGACACTGTGGTTCTGCGGATCACCACCTTTAACGATCAAACCTATACAAACCTGAAAAGCGGTCTGGAAAAAGCGGTCGAGGAAGCGGGCGGCATGGACAAGGTCAACGGCTTTGTCATTGACCTGCGCAACAATCCGGGCGGGCTGCTGACCCAAGCGATCCGCGTTTCGGATGCGTTCCTTGAATCCGGTGAAATCGTATCGACCCGTGGCCGCAGCCCCGAAGATGGCGACCGCTTTAACGCCACCCCAGGCGATCTGGCCGATGGTAAACCTGTTGTGGTTCTGATCAACGGCGGCTCTGCCTCTGCCTCGGAAATTGTGGCAGGTGCGCTAAAGGATCATCGCCGCGCGGTTGTGGTTGGCACCAAAAGTTTTGGCAAGGGATCGGTTCAGACCATCATGCCGGTCAAGGGCGATGGCGCGATGCGCCTGACCACGGCGCGGTATTACACCCCGTCGGGGCGCTCTATTCAGGGGCTTGGGGTTTCGCCTGATATCATTGTCGAACAGCCACGCCGTGAACCTGACGAAGACGAGGACGAAAACACGCGCCCAACCGCACGCTCCGAGTCTGATCTGCGCGATTCCATTAGCAATGACAGCTACACCGAAGAAGAGCGCCGCCAGATCGAAGAAGAGCGCGAGATGGCCGAAGAGGCCGCCAAGCTGCGCGAAGAGGATGCGCAACTGGCCTATGCGATTGATCTGCTAAAGGGCCTAGCAGCCCTTTCATCCAAAAACTAAAGGATCAGGGCGGGCTTTCGGGTCCGCCCGTTTTTTCATCATGACGCCAGAAAAAATCGCCGCTCTTCCGTATCGTTCAAACGTGGGCATCGTGCTGGTTAACGCGGCCGGTCTGGTGTTTGCCGGTCAGCGCATCGACAGCCTGAATGAAGCATGGCAAATGCCCCAAGGCGGMATTGAYAARGGTGAGGCCCCGCGCGACGCTGCCCTGCGCGAGTTGACCGAGGAAACCGGCGTGTCGGCGGATCTGGTAACGGTTGAGGCCGAAACCAGCGACTGGATCACCTATGATCTTCCACCGGAATTGCAGCATAAATTGTGGAAAGGGCGCTATCGCGGCCAGAAGCAGAAATGGTTTTTGATGCGGTTTTCAGGGCGGGATGATCAGGTGAATATCGAACTGGAACATGCCGAGTTTTCGCGCTGGACATGGATGGCACCTGATGAGTTGCTGGGTGAAATCGTGCCCTTTAAACGCGAGGTTTATACCGTGGTGTTTGACCAGTTCAGGGGGAAGATATGAAACGTCTGATTGCGGCCATTTGCCTTACATTCCTAACCGCCAGCCAATCCTTTGCCCTGTCCTGCATGGCAGGCTCGATCGAGGACAGCTATATCAGTCATAGTGAAGCCAAAGAGCAGTTTATCCTTGTTACAGGTCGCCTGACCGATAAGCGCAACGTGGTTCCCGGGCCGGAAATAGAGCATGGCATAGGCGCGCGCAGCGAAAACTTCACCGCCACTTTTGTTGGCCATCAAGCCAGCCGCACCGGATTTGACCGACCGCTTGATATTTCGGTCGCCGTGTCGATTGAATGCGGTGGGCCTTGGTGTGGGTCTGTGACGCTGGACACGCCAATGATCACCTTCCTTGAAATCACCCCCTATGGTCACCAAATTGCGGTCGGCCCCTGCGGCGGGAGCGTATTTTATAACCCGACCAAGGACCAGATCGGGCGCGTTATGCAGTGTTTGCTCGGCGGCGTTTGCACGCCGGAATTCAGATAACCCTTTCCATATCCGCCCCGATTCGCTAACCCCTGCGCATGAGAGAAAAAATAGATACCCGCGCAATCGGTCTTGATGTTGGCCTGTCTTTTACCAAATGGCTGACCGGTGCAGAAAACCTGCATTATGGTCTGTGGGACGGGCTGGAGGTGACGGCTGGAAATCTGCGCACAGCCCAAGATGCATACACCACCAAGCTGTTCAAACTGCTGCCAAAAGGCAAGCTGCGGATACTCGACATTGGCGGTGGCGCGGGGGAAACCGCGCGCAAATTGCTGGAACTGGGTCATTCTGTGGACATCGTTGTGCCAAGCGCCTTTCTGGCGGAACGCTGCCGTGCCAACGCCCCCGCCGCAGAAGTGCATGAATGCATGTTCGAGGATTTGCAGGTGACGCAGAAATTCGACCTTTGCCTGTTCTCCGAAAGCTTTCAATACATCCCCGCCGACATCGCGCTTAGCAAGGCGGCGGGTTATCTGGACAAGGGTGGCGAGATTATCATCTCGGATTGCTTCCGCTCCAAGGGGTTCAAACGCCACGCTGTTGGCTCCACCGTTGGCGGCGGCCACCACATCGGCGCGTTTCGCAAGGTGCTTGCGGCGATGCCGGTCAAAACCCTGTTTGAGGAAGACATCACCGCCTCGGTCGCGCCATCCATCGATCTGGAACAGGGTTTTTTCAATGTCGTCGGCCATGCCGTGACACGGATTGATGATGAGTTGGGCAAGAAGAAACGCAAAACCCGCTGGTTCCTGCACCGCGCCCTTGCCACCGTGATGAGCAAACGCAAACGTTACCGGTTAAACCAACGTTTGAATGAAAAGACCCGCACGGCAGCGCATTTCTCGGAGAATAATGTGTATCTGATGATCAAGCTGCGGCCAGAGTAGAGCTCAGGATTTCACCCCTTCACCGCCCGCGCAACAGTTTCAGCAGGTTCTGCGAAGCAAACCCGTCCGGCGTCACCCCGACGGATGTTTGATAGGCGCGGATCGCGTTGATCGTGTTCGGCCCGATAATGCCGTCGACTTTTTCCAGCTCGAACCCTTTGCGGATCACCCGGCGCTGCATTTCCTTCTTTTCCTTGAACGATAGCGGCGCGTATCCCCGTGGCCAGCTGGCCTTGATCGGCGGGCCGCCGCCCAGCAAATCGGACAAATGCCCAACCCCGATCACATAGGCGTCGGCCTTGTTATATCGCTCGATTACCGCGAAGTTGTTAAAGATCATGAATGCCGCGCCCGTTGCGCCCGCAGGCAACAGGATCGAGGCAGAACCGTGGTTTGGCACTTTGCCGCCACTGGTCGCCCGCACACCCAAGGCGGCCCAATCGCCCGGATTTTTCCGGATTTTCCGGCTGGCCAGCTCATAGTTGAATTTGGCAGGCAGGATCACTTCAACGCCCCACGGCTGCCCCTTGCGCCAGCCAAACTTGGCCAGATAGGCAGCGGCGGAGGCCAGCGCATCAGATGGGTCATTCGACCAGATGTCGCGTTTTCCGTCGCCGTTAAAATCCTGCGCATAGGCCAGATAAGAGGTCGGGATAAACTGTGTATGCCCCATCGCACCGGCCCATGATCCCTTCATGCCTCGCGGATTTACATCACCCGATTGCAGGATTTCCAATGCTCCGATTAATTGTGCTTCAAAGAATTTTCCGCGCCGACCCTCATAGGCAAGGGTTGCCAAAGCCTCGATAACATCGATATCGCCGCGCTGCGCCCCGTAAGCGCTCTCCAGCCCCCAAATGGCCGCAACAACCTCTTTTTCAACGCCGTATCGCGCCTCGATCTTGTCCAATATCTGTTTGTGTTTGCGCAACGCCGCCTGACCATTCTTGACCCGCACAGGCGAGGCTGCGCTGTCCAGATAATCCCATATCTGTTTGGTGAATTCCGACTGGTTCCGGTCCTTGGCGATGATGTTGTTGTCAAATTTCACCCCGCGAAAGGCCTGATCAAAAATAGCTGAATTGATGCCTTTGGCCAAGGCGCGGCCGCGAAATCCCTTGACCCATTGTTGAAATCCGGTGTTCGAGGTCGATATCTGAATTTCCACCAATGTTGCCTCCTGTGGCCGCGCTATCGGGCGTATCAGGGATGGGGGTATTGCCGTCGCAACGGGCGGCTCTGTCGGCCGGGGCGACGTTTCAGGCGCAGTTTCGCTCGCCACGGAGGGGCCTGCTAGGAAACTTGCAACAAGGCCTAGGGTGATCAACATTTTATGCACAAATATACCTGCTCGTTTTTTTTATATCTGGGGTAAATGTAACCTGATAACGGTCATTGGAAAAGGCGTTATTATTCGGATGGGCAGATCATAGCCTGTTTGCTAGTCGTTTTCGCGCAAAACCACGCCCGCGAGATAAAGCGACCCGCAAATCAGAATGCGGGCGTTGGGGGCGGACCGGGTGATGGTCTGGATGGCTGTTAGCACGCTATCCGCCTCATAGGCAGCCATGCCGACGTCGCGGGCCGCTTTGGCGGTGTCGGTTGCGGGCAAGGTGTTTACCTCGTTCGGGATTGAAACCGCGTGCAGGGATTGGGCAATCGTGGCCAAGGGGCGCAAATAGCCCGTGATATCCTTGGTGTTCAACATGCCGCAGATCAGGTGCAGCGGGCGGTTGGGCAGGCGCATCAGCGCCTCGCTCAATGCGTGCCCTGCGGCGGGGTTGTGACCGCCATCAAGCCAGAGTTCCGCCGCGTTTGCCGCGTCAATCAGCGGGCCGTGTTGCAAGTGTTGCAGTCGGGCAGGCCATGTGGCGTTGGTGACGGCGGCCTCGCAGGCCGTTTCGTCAAAGCCGAGGTGGCGCAGGGCGGCCAGCGCGATGCCWGCGTTCTGGATTTGGTGCGCACCGATCAGGGCGGGCAAGGGCAGGTCCAGCAGGCCYGTTTCGTCCTGATAGACCAGCCGSCCRCGYTCSWCSMCGRCRTGCCAKTGYTGRCCRKMSGCGWGYAGYGGYGCGCSSAKCCGGYCCGCYKKSGCCTCGATSACYKMMAKCGCTKCSWCYGRYTGCGGGCCAACCACGCAAGGCACGCCACGTTTGATGATACCGGCCTTTTCACCGGCGATTTCGGGCAGGGTTTCGCCCAGAAACTGGGTGTGGTCGATGGACACCGGCGTGATCACCGTCAGCGCGGGTTTATCCACCACGTTGGTGGCGTCCAGCAGCCCGCCAAGCCCGACCTCGAGCAGGGTGTAATCCGCAGGGACCTCGGTGAAGGCAAGGATGCCGGCAATGGTGGTGATCTCGAAATAGGTGATGGTTTCACCGTTGTTGGCTTTGTAACAGCGGTCCAGCAGATTGGTCAGTGCGGGCTCGGTTATATGTTCGCCCGCCAGCAAAATGCGCTCGTGAAACCGTGCCAGATGCGGCGAGGTATAGGCGTGGACGGCCTTGCCAGCGCCCTCAAGGCCCGCACGGATCATCGCCTGGGTCGAGCCTTTGCCATTGGTGCCCGCGATGTGGATCACGGGAGGGAGCTTGCGTTCAGGGTGGTCAAGGGCGGCGAGCAACGCGTGGACCCGATCCAGCGTCAGATCGATGATTTTAGGATGCAGTGACATCATCCGCTCAAGGATGGCGTCAGAGGTTGGCGCGTTCACTTTGCCGCCGCTTTTTTGTCCGCCTGCTCATCAGGCTTGTCAGCCTTTTTCGCAGATGCCGTATCGGGCGGGGGCAAATCCCCCATCACTGGCGGCGTCAGGCCCATCAACATGCGGATGATGGTGATCAGCTCACTCCGTATATCCTTGCGGTGGGTCACACGGTCCAGCATGCCGTGGTCCAGCAGGTATTCGGACCTCTGGAACCCTTCGGGCAGTTTCTCGCCGATGGTTTGTTCAATCACCCGGGTGCCGGCAAAGGCGATCAGCGCGTTRGGTTCKGCSAWWTGCACATCSCCSAWCATKGCRTARSWMGCSGTRACRCCGCCKGTKGTCGGGTSGGTMAGMACAACRATATARGGMAGYCCSGCYTCKYKTAGYWYYTGCACKSCSAYSGTGGTGCGSGGCAWTTGCATSAGSGAYARKRYSCCYTCYTGCATKCGSGCGCCACCRGCWGCKGARAACAGCACMARCGGSMGWTTMMGYTYMACCGCSCGCTGKGCRGCRGCAATRATGGCGTTGCCGACATACATCCCCATTGATCCGCCCATAAAGGAAAAATCCTGTGCGGCGGCGACGATTGGCGTGCGGCCGATTTCGCCCTCAACCACCAGAATGGCATCTTTTTCGCCGGTGTTTTTCTGGGCAATTTTTAGCCGCTCGGGGTATTTCTTCTGATCGCGGAACCCCAATGGATCAAGCGCCACTTCGGGCACCTCGATTTCAGCGAAAATACCACCGTCAAACAGCGCCGCGAACCTCTCGCGCGGGGTGATGCGCATGTGGTGGCCACAATCATTGCAGACATTCATGTGTTCGACCAATTCACGGTGAAACAGCATGGTGCCGCATTCGGGGCATTTGGTCCACAGGTTGTCCGGCGTTTCGCGCCGCGAAAACAGCGAATTGATCGTGGGGCGGACGTAGTTGGAAATCCAGTTCATCGGGCAAGCACCTTAAGCGTTTTTGTTATCATCTGAGATAAGCTGCGTTTGATCAAATTGCAATCAACGGTCAAGCGCTATGCGCAAAATTCGCCAAACCACCAGCAGCAGGATCAGGTTTATACCCAGTTCAACCGGCAGGGTAGAGGTATCGGATTTGCTGTAGGGGGTGACAAACAGTGCCAGTCCGGTGATCGTATCCTGCACTGAAATGATCAGCAATGCAAAGATGTTGTTGGTGAAATGCAGGCCAATGGCCGCCCCGAGGCTGCCGGTTTTCTCAGTCAGGTCAGCGGCGATCATGGCAATGACAAAGACCACGACCAGCACCATCCACAGGTTGCCCTCTAGTGATTTATCGTAATGCAGCGAGGTAAACAGCAGGGATGGCAGCACCATCCAGATCAGGCGCGAATTGAAACGCGCGGCGAGCTGTTGTTGCAAATAACCGCGAAAGATCAACTCCTCGGCGCTGGTCTGGATCAGGATCAGCGGCAGCGCGTAGGGCAGGTATTTTAGCCATTCGTTCAGCGGCAGGTTGGTCAGCGGCGGTTCAATGTAGAATGTGACCGCGCCGTAAACAGCATAGACCAGCAGGACGATTATCACTGCGGTGGTGAACCCGCGCATTGTGGTTGCGAGTGGTCCAAACAGCGTGCCCGGCCCGCGCATATGGCAGGCGGGTGCGGCGATGATCGGGCCCAGCGCCATGCCGGTGAAGGTGAACAGCATGATCAGGGTCGGCACCGCCCCCTGCGTGGTCATCACCGCATTGGCCCAGCTGAGGAATTTGAATGGCGTTGCATAGGCAAACCCGCCCCAGAACACCAGCCCCATGAACCCCAGATAGATGAACAGGATCAGTGCGATGCCAAGGACCAAGCGCCAGATTTGCGGATACAGGCGGGCGGGGGCGATGTAGGCTTCGAATTCGGGTGTGCGCATGGGGGGAACATTCAGCAATGTTAGGGGTTGTGCAAGCAGGAAATGTGGTAACTATTGCAGGCGCAATTCGCGCAAGGTTGAATCGGGTTTTCCACCGAACGCATGTGTTTCACACCCGCTGCCTCGGCGAAAATCCCGATACTCTAATCCTAGAGGAGCGCGAACCGCGTTACAGGAGTCCACCAATGCTCGTAAAAGAATCCTTCCCGATTGCCATGGTCCGCGTGCCGGTAAAGCGCGCCAAAACGCTGGAGGATGCCAAGGTGCAGGAAATCGCCGAAAGCATTCTGGAAGAGGGCCAGACCACGCCGATCCGTCTGCGCAAAAGCAAGGATGGCTATGTGCTGATCGAAGGGCTGCACCGTCTGGAGGCGCTAAAGGCGCTGGGCGAGGAAACGGTGGACGGCTATCTGGTGCGGGCGGCGCTGCATTAGGGGGGCTGCAAGTTCGGCCTGATAATTGTATTTTGAGGGGGGGCATTGCAGTGTTCAACACAAGCTTAAATCATTTCAAATCGGTATTTACCCATAAATTTTTTGTTGCTCCGGCAGATCGAAATTATTTCCTTGCCCGTTTTGCTAAAACATACGGGATGAACGAAGAGTTTTGGTGGCAATCTCTTCTGAAGTGGTCCGGCTTTTCCGAACAGGTTTGCGTCTGAGTTAAAGTGTATCGTGTTTGGTTATCATGCCGCTTTCATCATTTCTTTATCTCCGAAGTATGCCTCATCCGGCGTTCGTTTTTCAAGTGCGGTGTGAGGGCGGTCGCTGTTGTAGAATGTGAGCCATTCATCRATCACCCTTTTGGCCACAAACCCATCTGTCAGTTCGCGCAGATAGACAGCCTCCTGTTTCAGGGATCGCCAGAGCCGCTCAATGAAGATGTTGTCGAGATATCGCCCGCGCCCGTCTATTGCCGGCAGGTGATTGCATACAATCACCGAGAGGCCTGGATATTTTCACATCGGCATCGGTTCAGGGTGGTGATCCAGTCAGCACCGGTAAACTGACCACCTTGATCTGTATTCATGATTTCCGGCTTGCCATATTTGGTGATGGCCTCCTTCAAGGCCTCGACGCAAAAGCTGGCATCCAGCGTGTTCGAGAGTCGCCATGCCAGCACCTTTCGGGTCGCCCAGTCCATAATGGCAACCAGATACAAGAACCCTCGTTGCACCATTGCCCGGCAGGCGATTGGAACAATCGCCGAGAGCGGGGGAATATACGTGATATCCGAACACCAGACATGGTTTGCACGGGTAATCGGAAGTATTCTTGGCAAACAGGGGTAAACCGGATGCCGGGGGTGCTTCTTGCTGGTATTCGGGCCTTTGTACCCTCTCGTGCATTTACCAATGCACTGCCGGGCGGCGGATAGTCTGCAGGCCCATGATGCTCATCAGGCGGCGCACACGGTGACGGCCAGCGTAGAACCCGTTTCTCGGCAAGTAAGCCGCTATTTGACGGCTGCCAAAAATGGAAACTTGGTGAATATCCTATCGATCTCGCTCATGAGTTCCAGCGTTTCGGCATCAAACCCAACGGGCACATAATAGAGCGATGATCTACTGACCTTCAGCAGCTTGCACTGGCGAGCCAGGCTAAGATCGGTGCGATCCTTGTTGATCATTTCCTTGCGTTTTATCCGGCTCATCTTTTGAGCCCTTGTGACAAAACCCATTTTCAACTGCAAGCCTCCCGATCCTGGCGTGCAGTTCTTTAACTTGGGCCTCATTGTTTTCTGCCCGCTTTATTTTGTCGGAGAATA
>NVTS01000139.1 GCA_002732995.1 Marinosulfonomonas sp.
AATAACGAGATGGCCGTCACGACCGTGCTTAAGTGATGCGAGTTTCATGTGTATATCCTGATTTAGCAGATTTCATGTGCGGTATTCCCAATGCAAGGCACACCTTTGATTGTCAAGTCTTGGTGCTGTTTGTTCGGTGGCTATCCGCCAGAATCTTCATTTGGGTTTTCGTGCAGCCATGCGGCGTGGCGCGGTGCCTTTTTGGTGCGGTCCCATTCATTCAGCATGTCCCATTTTACTGCGTCCAGTTTTGCCAGCATAGCATCCTCTTGTGGATCAGGGCAGGCCAGCTCCAACCGGTGCCCACTGGGATCAAAGAAATAGATCGAGTGAAAGATCGAATGATCGGTAACCCCCAGAACCTCGACCCCATTGGCCTCGAGATGGTCGCGGAATTTTAGCAACGCGTCGCGGTCCTTGACCTTGAAGGCCAGATGCTGGGTCCAGATCGGGGTGTTCGGATCACGCCCCATTTCGGGCAGGGTCGGCAGCTCGAAGAACGCCAGAACGTTGCCCGCGCCCGCGTCCAAAAAGACGTGCATATAAGGGTCGGGGTCGTGGGTGGATGGAACATGGTCTTCGGCTATTGCCAGAATGAAATCCATGTTTAGCATTTTGCTATACCATTCAACGGTTTCCTTGGCGTTCTTACAGCGGTAAGCAACGTGATGGATTTGTTCGATTTTCATGTCGGGCACCCTTTTCAATTCCTGATCCAGGCAGGATAGGTCACAGTCGTTGCATTTGCAACGAATTTGGAAATGATGCTAAAGTAAAGGGCTAGCGGGCGCGTCTGAATGCCGAGGGGGTCTGGCCGGTGTGGTGCTGAAAAGCGCGGGTGAAATAGCCGGGAGAGGTAAAGCCAAGCTCGGCTGCGACCTGCTGGATTGGCGTTTTGGTTTCGCGCAACAGGCGGCGGGCCTCGAATATCACGCGGTCACTGAGTAGGGAGGAGGCGGGCCGCCCACATGCCTGATTGCACACCCGTGTCAGATGCGTCGGCGTCACCCCCAGTGCTTGGGCGTATTGGGCCACGTTCATGCCGCTTTGATATTGGGCTTCGATCATTTCGGTAAACCGTGTGGTCAGGCGTTGGGCCGCATCGGGCGCTTTGCTGTCCTCGCTGTGCAGCAACATCTGGCGTTTCAGCCAAACGGTCAGCAATCCGGTGTGGTGATGTGTGGCGCGGATGCGTTCTGGTCGTGCCCCTTCCAGCTCGCGTTGTAAATTGTCCAGAATGCCGGTGACTTCGCTTTGCGGGCCAGCATCACGAATGCGCAAATGCATCGGCATATGGGGTAATGGAAACCCCAGATCGCGCGGGATGAATATGGCCSTGCCGAAAACCTGCGTTGACACCTCGAAGCCGTGCATCACGCCTGACGGGATGAACACCGCGTTGTGCGGCCCGTACCCACGGGTGGTGCCAGCCACGGTGATGCGCCCCTGACCACGGGTGAACCACAGCAACAGGTTGGACGAATAACTGCGCATTGCCTCGACCCGCCATCGCCCGCCTTGGGCCAGCCTCGGAATCGGAGTTATACGGACTTCGGGGAGTTTGTTCTCAATTTCGGTCATCACTTGCCTCAGGCGATTGGGTGGCGGTTGGGCTTTTCGCCCTGTTTTTAGGAAAGCTACGCGGGTAAGCCGCCGTTACAAAACAAAAAATGATTAAAATGGATTATGTAGCGGATCGTGGCCGATGGGTTACGGCAATCTAAGCGGATGCCAGCCACCCATACGGGCGCGAAACCATGTGCGCTGGCGCTTGGCATATTGGTGCGAGGCGATGCGGGCACCGTCCCGCGCCTGATCCAGTGTGATTTCGCCACGGATATGGGCAATCAGTTGTGGTGCGCCAATGGCTTTGGCCGATAGGTGGGCAGGGTTCCAGTGCGGCTCCATTGCGCGGGCCTCCTTCAGGGCGCCGCCTTTCAGCATCAGATCAAACCGCCGGTCAATCCGCGTGTTCAGCCAGTCACGTTCCGCATTCAGCACAATCGGGGTGCATTGCTCCAGCGGTAACAGCGGCGGTGGTGTTATGTCCTGCCACGCGGCCAGACTGCGCCCTGTGGCCTGCTGCACTTCCCATGCCCGCTGCACCCGAACCGGGTTTTTCCGGTCAATCCGCGCCAAGGTCGCCGGATCAAGCCCGATGAGCAGCGCATCCAGCCCGTGGTCGGCCAGCAGTTGATCCGCGCGCATACGAATTTCAGGCGGGGTGGCGGGGATGTTGGCCAAACCTTCGGTCAGCGCCTTGAAATACAGGCCGGTGCCGCCAACGATGATCGGACGATCCGGCGATTTATCCAGAATTTGTGCAACATCGCGCAGCCAGCGCCCGACCGAATAGTCGCGGTTAAACGGCACATGCCCGTATAGCAGATGCTCGGCCAGCCCCAGATCATGGTCATCGGGGCGCGCCGTCAGAATGCGCCAGCCGTCAAACACCTGCAACGCATCCGCATTCACAATCACCCCGCCGGATGTATCGGCGATTTTTAGCGCCAGCATCGACTTGCCCGCCGCCGTTGGCCCGGCAATCAGGACCGGCAGATCGGCGGGGATAGATTTAATATCAATCAATTGCTGCACTCGCGTTGTTAGGCGTTGAATCTGCCCCGTTTTTCCGACATTTTAGCCAAAAGGCAAACACCTAGATTTATGCGGGGCCAATTCACCATGAATGATGCAGACAATACCACACCAAACGACGCCGAAAAACCCGCGTTCAAACGGGTGATGCTAAAAATTTCCGGCGAGGCGTTGATGGGCGATCAGGGCTATGGCCTGCATCCGCCCACCGTTGAGCGTAWAGCACACGAAGTAAAAACCGTGCATGACATGGGCACCGAGATTTGCATGGTGATTGGTGGTGGCAACATTTTTCGCGGCTTGCAGGGAAGCGCACAGGGGATGGAGCGCACCACGGCGGATTACATGGGAATGCTGGCAACCGTGATGAACGCACTGGCGATGCAATCCGCCCTTGAGGGCATCGGGGTGTTCACCCGCGTGATCAGTGCCATTCCGATGGATCAGGTGTGCGAGCCCTACATTCGGCGCCGCGCCGTGCGTCACCTTGAGAAAAAGCGGGTGTGCATCTTCGCCGCCGGCACCGGCAACCCGTATTTCACCACCGACACCGCCGCGACCCTGCGGGCCAATGAAATGAATTGCGAGGTGATTTTCAAAGGCACCAAGGTGGACGGGGTTTATGACAAGGATCCTGCCAAACATGATGACGCCAAACGTTACGATCGCATATCTTACGATGAAGTGTTGGTGAAACATCTGGGAGTGATGGATGCCAGCGCCATCGCGCTTGCCCGGGACAACAATCTGCCGATCATTGTGTTTTCTCTGGACGAGCCGGGCGGGTTGCGCGGCATTCTGGCGGGCGAAGGAACCTATACAACGGTTCATAGTTAACGGTATATTAGGCGTAATCCGGCAAAAGCCGACCTAAGAAAGAGAACAGCATGTCAGACGAAATAGAAATCGACCTTGATGACCTTCAGCGCCGGATGGACGGGGCCAAAGGCGCGTTGCGCACGGAATTTGGCAGTTTGCGCACGGGGCGAGCGGCGGCCTCGATGCTGGATCCGATCATGGTCGAGTCATATGGTCAAAGAACCCCGATCAATCAGCTCGGCACGGTCAATGTGCCCGAACCCCGCATGCTGACGATCAATGTCTGGGATAAAACCATGGTGCAGGCGGTTGAAAAGGCGATCCGGGAAAGCGGTTTKGGAATTAACCCGCAGTTGAACGGCACCATCATTATGCTGCCGATTCCCGAGTTGAACGAGGAACGCCGCCGCGAGCTGACCAAAGTGGCCGCGCAATACGCCGAACACGCGCGGGTTGCGGTGCGCAATGTGCGGCGCGACGGCATGGACCAGTTGAAAAAGGCCAAGGCCGACGGCATGGGCGAAGACGACCATAAAATCTGGCACGACGAGGTGCAGGATTTGACCAACAAGGCTATTGCCGCCGTGGATGAAGCTCTGGAAAACAAGCAAGAAGAGATCATGCAGGTTTAGCTCGCAATCAAGTGAGTTTTGAAAGGTAAGACGTTGGCCAATAAGGTAAATCCTGCAAATACCCCGAACCATGTGGCCATCATTATGGATGGCAATGGTCGCTGGGCGCAAGCCCGCGGCAAGCCGCGTTTATTTGGCCACAGGGCGGGTGCGAAGCGAGTGCGCGAAATTGTCGAGGCCTGCCCGGATCTGGGGGTGAAGTATCTGACAATCTTTGCCTTTTCGACCGAGAACTGGAAGCGCACGCAAGCCGAGGTGGCAGGCCTGATGCTGTTGTTTCGTAGGTATATCAAAAAAGAAACCCAGGCACTGATTGATCGCAAGGTCCGCGTCCGGTTTATCGGTGATCGCGTCAAGCTGGACAAAAAGCTGGTGGCGCTGATGGATGATCTGGAGCAGGCAACCGCGCATAACAATCTGGTGCWTTTGACCATTGCGCTGAATTACGGTGGCCGCGACGAGGTGGCCCGTGCCACCAGACGGCTGGCGCATGAGGTGGCCGACGGCAAACTGCGCCCCGAGGATGTGGACGAGGAAACCCTGACGCGGTTTCTGGACACCCATGTGTTGCCGGATCCCGATCTGGTGATCCGCACATCGGGCGAGGCGCGGGTCTCGAATTTCCTTTTGTGGCAGACAGCCTATTCTGAATATGAATTCATTGACACCCTGTGGCCCGATTTCACCCCTGAAATCTTTGCCGAGGTTCTGGGCGGATATGGCAATCGCGAGCGCCGATTCGGGGCTGTGCCCGCATGAGGGATCAAAACTGGGATGACCTGAAACCACGTGTGATGTCGGCCATYGTAATGGTGATTGTCGGGGCTGCGGCGGTTTGGGCTGGTGGCATGTGGTTCAAGGCCTTGATCACGATTTCCTGTGGGCTGATGACGTGGGAGCTTACGCGCATGATCGCGCCCGATCAAGAATCACGGCACGCTGGGTTGGGAATCAATACAGCTATAGTTATTGCATGGTCGGGAACTTTGTCGCCTATATTTATGGCTGTTGGATTGGTGGCCGTGGTGGGTTTTGGGGCCTATGTGCTCAAGCAAAACCGGCTAATTTTCGTGGGGTATTGCGCGCTTATCATTCTGGCGGGATACGGATTTATCTATCTTCGCCAAGACCTTGGCATTGTCTGGCTGCTTTGGTTGCTGCTGGTGGTGATTGCCAGTGATGTGGGTGGCTATGTGGCGGGGCGCATGTTGGGCGGCCCGAAATTCTGGCCCAAGGTCAGCCCGAAGAAAACATGGTCCGGCACCATTGCCGGATGGATCGGCGCGGCGCTGGTCGGGCTGTATTTCAGCGTGGCCTATGGTTTATCGGGTGATTTGTGGCTGGTCTCGGTTCTGGTGGCATTTGCAGCGCAAATGGGCGACATCGCGGAAAGCGCGATCAAACGTAAAACCGGCATCAAGGATTCCTCGAACCTGATCCCGKGTCATGGTGGTTTCATGGACCGCTTTGATGGTATGCTGGGCGCGTCACTGGTGGTGATTCTGCTGGTGGTGCTGACGGGTYTTCCACATGGGGCCGGATGATATGCGCCGGATCACCATATTCGGCGCAACAGGATCGATCGGCCAAAGCGCGATTGATCTGATCCGCCGTGCACCGGATAAATATCAGGTGGTGGCGCTGACTGGCGGGCGCAACATCGCGCAACTGGCCAAGGATGCGCGTGATTTACGGGCCGAAATTGCCATCACCGCATTCCCCGAATATCTGGGCGATCTGCAAGCCGCATTGGCGGGCAGCGGTGTTGAAGTGGCAGCAGGCGAGGCGGCGCTGATCAAAGCGGCGCTGAAGCTGCTGGCACCGAAGGGATAAGGGATGGTGTCT
>NVTS01000010.1 GCA_002732995.1 Marinosulfonomonas sp.
TATTATTCCATCGGCGGCGGGTTTGTGGTGACCGAAGCCGAACAGGCAATGGAGCCGGTCCTCGATGCACGCGACGCCATGCGCCCCTACCCGTTTGAAACCGCCGGAATGATGCTGAAAATGGCCGCCAGCAGCGGCAAATCCATCGCCGATTTGAAGCGCACAAACGAGTTAACCCATATGGGGGGCGCCGAATTTGATGCAGGCCTGATCCAGCTATGGGAAATCATGAGCGCCTGCATTGATCGCGGCCTTGCCACCGGCGGCATCCTGCCTGGCGGTCTGAACGTCAAACGCCGCGCCCATTCGATCCACCAGTCCCTGCTGGCAGAACAAGGGCTGAACCTGACCGCGCCCCACACCATCAACGACTGGATGTGCGTCTATGCAATGGCGGTGAACGAGGAAAACGCCGCCGGTGGTCAAGTCGTCACCGCCCCGACCAACGGGGCTGCCGGTGTGGTGCCCGCCGTGGGGCGCTACTGGCTCGATCATGTGCCGGGTGCCAGCGCATCGCGCATCCCCGAATACCTGCTGACCGCCAGCGCCATCGGCGGTCTGATCAAACATAACGCGTCCATTTCGGGTGCCGAATGCGGTTGCCAAGCCGAAATAGGCTCGGCCTCGGCGATGGCCGCTGCGGGCTTGTGCGCCGTTCTGGGCGGCACCCCGATGCAGGTGGAAAACGCCGCCGAAATCGCGCTGGAACACCACCTCGGCATGACCTGCGATCCGGTCAAAGGGCTGGTGCAAGTCCCCTGTATCGAGCGCAACGGTCTGGGCGCAATCAAAGCCGTCTCCGCCGCGTCCCTGTCGATGCGCGGCGACGGCACCCACCTTGTGCCACTGGACAGCTGCATCGAGACCATGCGCCAAACCGGCGCCGACATGAGCGAGCGCTATAAGGAAACATCGCTTGGCGGCCTAGCGGTAAACATCCCGAATTGTTAAGGCCTGTCTAGTTGGGATAACGCCTACCATCATTGTTCCACAAATATCCGCGCCGCAGGCATTCAACCCTCCTAACCCAGCGCACACTCCCACCTGATATCCCCCACCCCGACAAACCGCGCCATCCGCGCAAACTCCGCCTCCAGCTTACGAACCCGCGCACCCGTCCAGCCAAACCCGTGCTCCAGCCAAACCTGCTTCACCACCAACGCGTCCTTGGCCCGATCCGCTTTCATATCAATCCGCCCGACCATCCGGTCCCCCTCCAGCAGCGGATACCCGACAAACACACCTCCCCCGTTTTGCAAAATGACGGGGCTAGTATTTAGATTCACCTATCACAGCTTAATCATCGCTGGGCAGATCATCGTTTTCAATCAATGCCTCGGCAGCTTTTGCAGGTTTCAACTCGCCAGCAATCAACTTTCCTACAACAGCGCCTGCCCCTGCGCCCATCGGCCCAAAGAACGAGCCAATGGCAGTGCACCCCAAGATAATTCCAGTTGGAAGCGTCGCCCCCGCAACATATTCAGGCGCGATATAATCTTTGGTTTTAGCACCAAACTAATATCTGTATTTTTGACCCCATATAACCAGTTTATCCGCCTGCGGTTCTTCAATCACCTGACCATCATCAGGCAATTGCCCCAGCAACTCCGATAACTGCTCTGACAGCCCATCCAGATAGTCAAATATGCTCTCTCGATACACCGGATCCATATCGTTAACACCACGCATCCGCTCTCTAAATTCGGATATCTGCTCAAGAACCCTCGCAACAGACAGCGCGATGGTATCGCGGTTTTGTTGAACCCGTTTAACAATCGCATTCTTGGCGGCGGGGCTGACACTGGCAGGCTGAAATTCTTTTGGTGTATTTGTTTCGTTGCCATACCGCTTCTCAATCTCCCCGATCAGGAAATTCACCCGCACCGCCCCCTTCTCCCACTCCGCAGGCTCAATCAGCGCAATCTCTTCCAGCATATCCCAGTTCAACGGCTCCCCCGCCAGAACCGAGTCATACCATTTGATCCAGAATGACCAATCCCCCTTTACCCGCTCGGTTTCATTGGGATCATAAGCGCTTGAAATAACCAGTTGTTGTTTCACCCCTGCCCAGATACCTAACAGTGGATTTCCCTCTTCCCTCCACAGCTTAAAATGATCCAGATCATCAACGGTACGCATGATCGCGCGCACGGCAGCCTCAGCAGCCTCAGCAGCGGTGTTGACGGCAAGGATGGTAGTGCCCGCGGCTACGGCGGTCTCCTTGATTTCAGAGGGTAGCATTTTACGTGAAACCATTAAAATCAGGCCAGACCATAAAGTCGGCAGGACGCTCACATCGTTTTTTNGTGCAAAGCCAAGGCTCAACCGACGCGTCCACCAGCTCGGCAATGCCCGCATCGAACTACGCTGAACGACCCAAACAGACACCTCTCGTGGCTGGCCCTTCAACCAAGCCTCTAGACTCTTCCGATCCACTATATCCTTAATCTCAACCATCCCCGCAACCACCCCACCACCCAACCCGCAAAATAAACCGCTTCCCATTCCCCGCATCCCGCCGCATCCTGCCGCCCATGAGTTATGACACCACCATCATCATCGGCGGCGGCATCACGCTGGCCCCACCCTCGGCCCGCTGATGGCCAAAGCAATCAGCCAAAACACCACCCCCGAATACCGCATCCCCTCCGCCCTGACCCGCTTCGCCGGATTCACCTAACGCCCCTCCCCTTTTCTTCTTGCCCTAAATACCTGCGCCGCAGGCAAACGCGCTGGCCCCGTCAGGGCTCAGCGCTTGGGGCGACGCCGTAAGGCGGCGCAACCCTGATGTGGAAACACGCTCCAAATTATTAATGTCAGCCACCGCACGCCCCGTTAACCTGCCCCCCCCCGCACCGCATCTGTAGAAAATCCATACCTTTTCCATACGCTTTCCAGACACCCAAAACTGCCAAGACCGCCATATTAACCAAGCCAAACACACCCCTACCCCCGCGCACGCCACAAAACACCGCGCCCCGCATTAACCATTGCCCCTAAAATCCCGCCGCCATAGCCTGCCCGAATGTCCATTGCCCTCCACACCGACCGCCCGCTCTGGGCATCCTGATCACCATCGCGGCTGGCCTATACATAGTGATGCGCGAACGGCGGATTGCGCAAACGGTTTAGACCAGCGCCTTGATCACCGCCGCCAGATGGTCGCGCGGCAGGATCATCAACAGCTTTGGTTTAGAGACCTGCACATCCACCACCTCGGCGCGGGCCTCATTGGAGGTGCCGAWCTTGCCGTCCGGTGCCATTTCCAACGCTTGAAATGACCACCGCAGCCCCGTGGTTGTGACCTGACATCGCGCCAACGGAAACAACGACACCCGCGTGCCAACCGGCAACTCCAGCCGCACCTGATCCGGCACCACAAAACACAAATCCACCTCGCCCAGCAGAACACAGCGTTTGTCCGCATGGCGCACCAGCGCATTATAGGCCGCCAACTCGTGATCCAGCCGCCCTCCGGCAAACCCGACCCCCAATATCAGCGGGGCCTTGATGCTGCGCAGGCATTTGTCAAAATCGGTGCTGTCCTGTTCATCAACCCTGTGCAAGCGCTCGGCGGGGATTTGCGCTATAGTATCTGCATCAATCGAATCAAAATCGCCGATAACCGCCTTTGGAATATGACCCAAACCCAGCGCAACCCGTGCCCCACCATCCGCCGCAACCAGATTCGGAGCAAAACGCAACGCGAGGTTAACCATATCGGGATTAACCAAACCGCCACCCAGCAGGGTTATAGGCTGATTTGTGTCAACAATGGGAGGATTCACCGTGTTTTACCGCCTTTTTGGAAAAATCGCCACAATTTGGCCATGAATTAATACCCAAAAATTCCCTGTTTTGTCCATGAAATCGAACCATTCGTCGGTAAATATGTATCTGAAGGCAGAAAAAAATAGAAAGAGAGCAGGCCAATGATTGGTGCGAGCAAAATTTTAACAGTCTCATACGGCACATTTTCGTGCACCCTTGAGGGATTCGACGATTCCTTTGGCACGATGAAGGCAATTGCCGAATATTTCCGTGATCTGGCGGCCGAAGACCGCTATTTTGGCGCAGAACCCCCGACACCCGATGCAGAAATGCTCGCCAAAATTGCTGGTCACGAAATCAAACGGCAAGTCGAGGCCAAAATTGACGATAATGGTGTTGTATTGCGCCCGATCGAGCACGCTATTGAAGTGGCCGAGCCGGTTGAACAAGCCGCTCCTGTCGCAGAGCCTGCCCCTGTTGTAGAGTCCGCCGCAAAAGAAGAAACCGCGTCGCTGATTGTTCCGACCAATGAATATGACGACACCCAGGACGAGGCACGCGCCGGGTTTATGTCGCCCGAAGCACCCACCGAGGGCGACACCGAAAGCGTTGCCGCTAAACTGCGACGCATCCGTGCGGTTGTGGCCAAAAACCAGACTTCTGGTACTGCTGCGTCGATCTTTGCAGAAGAGACGGATGAGGTAGATGAAGCCAAGCCAGAAGTGGCCGAGCAGGATGACGTCACCGTTGGTGCCGAAAGTGACGCCGATATCGAAGACACTGAAGAAGACACCGACCTAAGCGCAATGATGAGCCGGGTAACGCAGGATTCTTCCGATGACGCCGATGGACAAGACACCCCTGATGAGCAAGACGGGGCCGACGTTAAATCAGCGGCTGATGAAGACGAATATGAAGAAGATGGCGTTGATGATAGCGGCGATGTTGCCCTTGCCAATATCCTTGAAACAGTGACAGAAAATGCCGCTGTCGAGGATGATACCGCAGAAGAAGACGTTGCCGAAGCTAAAGATGACATCGTTGAAGAAGACCTTGTCAAAGAGATGGGTGACGTCGAGGAAAGCGATGCAGGGCAAGAAATGGCCAAGCTCGTCAAACCCACCCGCGCCCGCGTTATCAAAGTGAAAAAACCTGTCATCGAGCAGACTGATCCAGACATCCAGAACGATACAGAAGCCGCTTTGGGTCAAACCAACCTTTCGGCCGAAGACGAAGCTGATTTGATGGCCGAGCTGGCAGATGTCGAGCTGGAAACACCCGCCGATACAGATTCCGGTATTGATACAGCAATGCGCTCGGAACGCGCCAACCGTGCCCTGCACGGTGAGGGCGGAGCCGAGGACGAGGCTTCTGTGTCGCGCCTGCTGGATGAAACCAACGCACAGTTGGAAACCAGCGGCAGCACGCGCCGCCGTTCCGCCATTTCGCACCTTCGGGCTGCGGTGGCGGCAACCGTTGCTGAACGCAAGATAAACCCAAAGAAAGACGCGGACACAGCCGATGATTCAGACGCTTACCGCACCGATCTGGCCGAGGCCGTAATCCCGCGCCGCGCCAAAGCAAAAGGCGGCACCCGCAAGGCACATCCGGCACCGTTGATCCTGGTTTCAGAGCAACGCATTGATGAAATCGATACTGCCGAGCCGTCAGAGCCTGCCGCAACAATTCATCCGCGTCGCATTGTAAAAGACATGGCGCCCTTGCATGAAGTCGAAATTGGTCTGGCTGATCTGGAACCATCAGACAACAGTGACGATGCCAGCGACGATGGCGCAAATATCTTTGCCGACAGCACCAGCTTTGCCGATTTCGCCAAAAAGATGGGCGCGATCGAACTGCCTGATCTACTAGAGGCCGCTGCCGCCTACACCGCATATGTCGAAGGTCGCCCGCATTTTGCGCGTCCGCAGATCATGCGTCAGGTGGCCAGCTTTGCCGGCAAGAACGAGTTTAACCGCGAAGAAGGTTTGCGCTCATTCGGACAACTGTTGCGTCAGGGTAAAATCATCAAGATCAAGCGTGGCCAGTTTGAAATCGCGGATTCGACCCGTTTCAAGCCCGAAGCCCGCTACGCTGGCGAATAAAACAGAATTCTCACTCTTAATCGTGTGAATGACAAATGGGGTCGCCTTCGGGCCGCCCCATTTATTTTTGGCCCACCTCATCGTCGGTTTGAGCATCCGGATCAGGCTTGCCCACCCCGAGAAACACAAACTTGAACGGGATCATCCACAGGAACCCCAGAACGATATAAGTCGCCAGTTCCAACAGGAATGGCGGGCGGTCAAACAGCGACACCACAAAAAGCGCAGCCGCGATATAGAGCGGTAGTCCAATCAACAATATGATCAGGGACCAGCGGCGGCGGGATTTATAAGATAGGGCCATCAGGGTGTCTCCTGTTTACAGTGGCAAAAAAGCATCTACAGCGTTTCGACTTTACTTTGAAACACCGCGTAACGTAATCCCCGTTTGAGCGTAGGCGAAAGGCAGGGGGTTTTCGTTTCAACATCAAGTCGAAACGCTTTAGTCAGCAAACGGATCAGTGACAAGGATGGTATCTTCGCGCTCGGGCGAGGTCGACAGCATCGCCACGGGGCAATCAATCAGCTCCTCGACCCGRCGCACATATTTGATCGCCGCCGCAGGCAGATCATTCCATGACCGCGCCCCCTCGGTGCTTTGTGACCACCCCGGCATTTCCTCGTAGATCGGCGTGCAACGGGCCTGTTGATCCGCCGCCGTTGGCAAATAATCCAGCCGCTCCCCGTCCAGCTCATAAGCCACACAGATTTTCAGCGTCTCGAACCCGTCCAGCACGTCCAGCTTGGTAAACGCTATCCCCGAAACACCGGATGTTGCACAGGTTTGGCGCACCAGAACCGCATCAAACCAGCCACAGCGGCGTTTGCGCCCCGTGTTGGTGCCAAATTCACGGCCCCGCTCGCCCAACCGCTGCCCGTCATCATCATCCAGCTCGGCAGGGAACGGCCCTTCGCCAACGCGGGTGGTGTAGGCCTTGACAATCCCCAGCACAAAATCAATCGCGTTTGGCCCAAGACCAACGCCGGTCGCCGCCTGCCCCGCAATCACATTGGACGAGGTCACATAGGGGTATGTGCCAAAATCAATATCCAGCAGCGCGCCTTGCGCCCCTTCAAATAAAATCCGCTTACCGGCTTTGCGTTTCTCGTTCAAAACCTTCCACACAGGCGCCGCATATTTCAATATCTTTGGCGCAACCTCGGTCAGTTTCGCCAGCAACGCGGCGCGATCCACCGGCTCCATGCCCAACCCGCGACGCAGCGCATCGTGGTGCATCAAGGCGCGATCCACCCGCAATTCCAGCGTTTTGATATCGCCCAGATCAGCCACCCGAATGGCCCGCCGCCCGACTTTATCCTCATAGGCAGGGCCAATGCCACGCCCGGTGGTGCCGATTTTGGCAATCGAGTTCTGGTTTTCGCGGGCGCGGTCCAACTCGCCGTGGATCGGCAGGATCAGCGGCGTGTTTTCGGCAATCATCAGGTTGTCGGGGTTAATCTCGACTCCCTGCGCCCGAATACCCTCGATTTCACCCAGCAAATGCCACGGGTCCAGAACCACGCCGTTGCCGATCACGCTCAACTTGCCACCGCGCACAATGCCCGACGGCAATGCGGCCAGTTTGAAAACCTCGCCATCAATCACCAGCGTGTGACCGGCGTTATGGCCGCCCTGAAAGCGCGCGATCACATCGGCGCGTTCCGACAACCAGTCAACGATTTTGCCTTTACCCTCGTCACCCCATTGCGCCCCGACAACAACTACATTGGCCATTAAGAATCCCCAGACATCAGTTAAAACCCGTGCCCTTGTAGCCGCACCCGCACCTGCAATGAAACCGAAATATCGCCACAGCACTGGACAGATGCCTAATAAACCTGCAATTCTTGCAAAAAACCGAGGGAAGATTATGGGTTTTTTGATACGCTGGGCATTCGCGTTTGGCCTGCTGGCAGCCACGTTCAATCCGACCAATCCGACCGAGTGGAATTATGTCCGCTGGTCGCTGGCCAATTACACGTCCGAATTACCGATGACCGTGCTGCTGGGCCTGCTGCTGGTGATCGGGTATATTATCTATTTGCGCGCTACGCTGCATTCCATCGGCATGCTTGGCATGTTTCTGGTCTCGTCCGTTGTCGCCGCATTGGGCTGGGTTTTATACGATCGCGGGCTGCTGTCGCTGACCAATTCCAGCGTCAATGTCTGGGTCGGAATTTTCGCCATGTCGGTGGTTCTGGGGATTGGCCTGTCCTGGAGCTTTGTGCGCCGCGCCCTGTCGGGGCAGGTCGATGTCAGCGAAAGCAGCGAGTAAAGCGCCCTAAAGGGCTTGCGGGCGCGACCATCACCCCCTAGATAACATCAAACCTAATCAAACGGACCTCACCGCCCATGGAAAATGTCATTCTCGTCGTTCACCTTATTCTGGCCCTTGGCCTGATCGGTGTTGTGTTGTTGCAGCGCTCTGAAGGTGGCGGCCTGGGCATGGGCGGCGGTGGCGGTGGCGGCGCGATGACAGGCCGTTCGGCGGCATCGGCCCTGACCAAAGTGACGTGGGTGCTGGCGATTGCGTTTATCTGCACCTCGATTGCAATGACGGTGATCGCGGCAAAAAATTCGGCGGGATCATCGGTTCTGGACCGTATCGTTGATGTGCCGACCACGCAATCTGCACCAATTGCCCCGTCTGCCGATGATTTACTGCCGCCAAGTGCGAGCGACACACCGATCACACCTCCACCCGCAGACTGATGTATTAGCGGGGCTAACCCGCTACCACACATAGGTTTTGCAAATAATCCCACAACATCATGTGGTGGTCTGTTGCCAATTCATTGCGAATCTACTATAGGTCAAATCCCGTGATGGTGTGCATCTTTTGCTGCAAAACGAGCCTTACAGAACAATGAATTCACGGGGGGACGCCAACCACATGGCACGATATATTTTCATTACTGGTGGTGTTGTTTCCAGCCTCGGCAAGGGTCTGGCTTCGGCTGCATTGGGGGCATTACTACAGGCACGCGGCTACACGGTTCGGCTGCGCAAACTGGACCCGTATCTGAATGTCGACCCCGGCACCATGTCGCCGTTTGAGCACGGCGAGGTGTTTGTCACCGACGATGGTGCTGAAACCGATCTGGACCTTGGCCATTACGAGCGCTTCACGGGGGTTTCGGCCCGCAGCACCGATTCCGTGTCCTCGGGCCGAATCTATTCCACCGTGCTGGAAAAGGAACGTCGCGGCGATTATCTGGGCAAAACCATTCAGGTGATCCCGCATGTCACCAACGAGATCAAGGATTTCATTTCCATTGGCGAGGACGAGGTTGATTTCATGCTGTGCGAAATCGGCGGCACCGTGGGCGACATCGAAGCGCTGCCGTTCTTTGAAGCGATCCGGCAGTTTTCCCAAGATAAACCGCGCGGCGAATGCATTTTCATGCACCTGACCCTGATCCCCTATCTGGCCGCAGCGGGTGAATTGAAGACCAAACCGACACAGCACTCTGTCAAGGAGCTGCGCTCGATCGGTATCGCGCCCGATGTGCTGGTTTGCCGTTCCGAGCATCCGATCCCCGACAAGGAACGCGCCAAAATCGGCCAGTTCTGTAATGTGCGGATCGAGAATGTGATTGCGGCTTACGATCTGAAATCAATCTACGAGGCGCCGATTGCCTATCACCGCGAGGGGCTGGACACCGCCGTGCTGAACGCCTTTGGCATCACCGACGCCCCAATGCCCGAAATGTCGCGCTGGGATGATGTGGTGGACCGGATTTCCAGCACCGAAGGCGAAGTTAAAATCGCCATCGTTGGCAAATACACCCAACTTGGCGATGCCTATAAATCCATCAACGAGGCCCTGACCCATGGCGGCATGGCCAACCGCGTGAAGGTCAAGGTCGAATGGGTCGATGCCGAGGTTTTTGACACCGAAGACCCCGCCGCCCATCTGGAAGGCTTCGATGCGATCCTGGTGCCCGGCGGCTTTGGCGAGCGCGGCACCGAGGGTAAAATCAAGGCCGCCGAATTCGCCCGCACCCGCAAGGTGCCCTATCTGGGAATTTGTCTGGGCATGCAAATGGCGGTGATCGAGGGCGCGCGCAATCTGGCGGGCATTAAGGATGCAGGATCTGAGGAGTTCGATCACGAGGCTGGCGGCAAACGCTTTACCCCCGTAGTCTACCACCTGAAAGAATGGGTGCAGGGCAACCACAAGATCGCCCGCAAAGTTAACGACGACAAAGGCGGCACCATGCGGCTGGGCGCTTATACGGCGCAATTGACTGAAGGGTCCAAGGTGGCCGAGGTTTACGGCACCTCGACCATCGAGGAGCGCCACCGCCACCGTTACGAGGTGGATATGAAATACCGCGAAGCTCTCGAGGCGCAGGGTATGCTGTTCTCCGGTATCTCGCCCGATGGCCGTTTACCTGAAATCGTGGAGTGGAAGGATCACCCGTGGTTCATCGGCGTGCAATTCCACCCCGAACTGAAATCAAAACCGTTCGATCCGCACCCGCTGTTTGCCAGCTTTATCAATGCGGCAATTGAATCCTCGCGGCTGGTATAAGGGAGCCGTAAAATGGCAAAAGCATATTGGGTTGGTCACGTCATTGTTCACGATGCCGACGGTTATGAAAAATACCGCGCCGCCAATGCGGTGGCCTTTGAAAAATACGGCGCGAAGTTCCTTGTGCGGGGCGGGGCACAAACCGTGATGGAAGGCCGCAGCCATCCACGCACCGTGGTTCTGGAATTTGCCAATCTGGCAACCGCACAGGCCTGTTATGACAGCCCCGAATACCAAGCCGCCAAAGCACTGCGTGATCCGGTTTCGGATGCCGACATGGTGATTGTCGAAGGCTATGAATACCCCGGCTAATAACGCGACCTAAAATTCTCCAAGAATTTTAACAAGAATTTTTCAAAAATTCTTGGCCCCTAGTAAAACAACTGCATCATCACCATCAGAACGGTCAGGAATACCACCGTCATTCCGCCTCCAACCCGCACGAAATCGGCCACCTTGTATTTCCCTGGCCCCATAATCAGCGCGTTGACTTGATGGGTCGGCAACAGGAATGAATTTGACGTCGCCAAGGCCACTGTCAGCGCAAAGATAGCCGGATTGGCGCCGGCCTGAATGGCGATGGAAATCGCCAATGGCACCAGCAAGACCGTGGCCCCGACATTGGACATCACCAGACTGAACGCCGTGGCCATAATCGCGATCACCAATTGCAATTGCCACGCCTCCACATCCCCCATCATGGTTAATATCTGGTCCGCAATCCACGCCGCTGTGCCGGTCGATTCCACCGCACGCCCCAGCGGTATCAGGCTGGCCAACAAAAATACCGTCTTCCAACTGACCGCTGCATAAGCCTCTTCTGCGTCCAGAACCCCGCTGATGATAATCCCCAGCGCCCCGACCATCAACGCCACCGACAGGCGCAAATCGGTCAGCAAAACCAGCCCCATCGCAATCGCGAAAAAGGTCAGCGCGTGGAGCACCTTGTTGCCGCGCACCTCTTCGTGCGGATACTCGCTTGTTACAATCACATTGGTCGAGGAGTGGAACCGGTCCAGGCTGGACCAATCTGTAAAGATCAACACCGTGTCCCCCGCCTCGAATATCTTGTTGCGCACATCGTGCCCCTCACGAAACACCTCTCCGCCGCGCAGAATCGCAAGCGTCGAAATGCCGTGTGCTGCGCGCAGTTTGACGGTCCTTGCGGATTCTCCCACGAGTGTGGAGATTGGCGAAATAACAATTTCGGCCAGCCCTGATGATGTTGGTGCCAGCAGCTCGGAAAATGCGTGTAGCTGCGGCCTATGGTCCAGCCCGAAATGGTAGCAAAATTTGTTGATGGCTTCGCTTTCGCCAATCATCGCCAAAACATCACCGGCCTGCACTTCAAGGTGCGGGTTTAACCCGCTGGACCCCATGCGCAGTTTTCGCCCTGATGTGACAGCAATCGTGCGCACCCCGTGTTCGGTCTCGAAACTATCCAATTCATACCCGATCAACCCGCTGGTTGAGGGCACGTAAATCTCGGCCACCACGTAATCTATGCCGTAATCATCGTGAAAGTGCTTTTCTGTTTTCCCGCCCTCATCGCGCAGATCATTGACCTTGGGCAGCAATAGCGGCCCCAGCACGACAAAATACAATATCCCCGAAACGACCAGAGCAATCCCAATGGGTGTGACCGCAAACAGCCCGAAAGTTTCTAGTTGCTGATCCGCAGGAAGGGCCTCGTTTGCGTTCACAATCAGATCATTCAGCAGGATCAGCGGGCTTGACCCGACCATCGTCATTGTGCCCCCAAGAATAGCGCAAAAACCCATCGGCATCRGCAACCGCGACAACGGGATTTTCGAGCGCGCCGATATACGGCCGACCACCGGCAGAAACAGTGCCGCTGCGCCCACATTTTGCATGAATCCCGAGATAACGCCGACCGTGCCCGATATCACCGGAATAATCCGTTTTTCGGTAGTGCCGCCGATTTTCAGCATTTTGCGCGCTACGCTATTCATGATTCCGGTCTTATCCAGCCCCGCTCCAATGATCATAATTGCGATAATCGAGATGACAGCGTTGGACGAAAATCCGTCAAACAAACCATTGATATCTACCAGACCTTCGTCCAAGCCCATAATCGGGGCCAATATGCTTGAGAGGCCCAGCATCACCAGAATGGTCAAAGCCGCGACATCTATCGCGATGATTTCAAATGAAAAAAGGAATACCGTGAGCAATAGCAATGATAAAACCCATGCGATTTCTATACTTGGCGCAATGCTGGCAAGGCTCCAGCCGACAAACATAAACGCCACAGCGGCAACGCCGACAACCCGCATCCTTTTGTTAATCATCCCCACGCCCTTCGTCAAATTTGAACCCTCAAACTATGCGATAATTAAAAAATGGGTAAACATCAACATATATGAATTTGGCATTGTTACTGACAGGCCCTATATCTACCCAATGTTTAGTGATTTTCTAAAACGGCTCACAGCCCCCGCCCCGACCCCGCTTGTCGATACCGACGCCCGACTTGCGCTTGGCGCGTTGCTGGTTCGGGTGGCCAAATCGGATGAACATTACGACGGATCCGAGGCCGTCGTCATTGATCAACTTCTGTCCAAACGCTATGGGTTGARCTCGGCCCAGGCCGACGCGCTGCGCGAGCAATGCGAGGCGCTGGAATTCGAGGCTCCCGACACCGTGCGCTTTACCAGCGCCATCARAAAAGCGGTCGACATCGAGGACCGTATCGGGGTGATCGAGGACCTCTGGGCGGTGGTGCTGGCCGACGGGGTGCGCGACGCGGATGAAAACACCTTGCTGCGGCTGGTGGCAAACCTGTTGGGCGTCAATGACATGCAAAGCGCCAAGGCCCGCCACCGGGTGCAGGCCGAACAGGAGTGATCGGCGCCCTGCCTATGTATGACCGCATTGAGGTTGCATCGGCAAATGACCGGTTCTGGGCTGCAATCCACGAAGCCCTCGGATACGGCCCCGATACCCTGACCCGCGACAGGGACGTCTGGGATATCTGGCAAAGCCCCCGACCTGATGCTCGCCCTAGACCTGCGGCTCCCCTTATCGCGCCCGCSTGCACGGACACGTCACCCTGATTGGCACGCCCGATTATGGCGTGCCGGATTGCCCCGCAGGATACTACAACAGCGTCTTTATCGCACGGCGCGATGATACCCGCCGCAATTCACCCGATTTCACATGCGCCACCTTCGCCTATAACGAACCGATGTCGCAATCCGGCTGGGCCGCCCCGACCCCGGGCCTGCCCTATATCGCGACAACGGGGACCGACAAACCAAACCTGTTTTCAGCCATTGCCGAGGCAATTTCATCCCTGCCCAGCGCAACCCGCGACACACTACAGATCAAAGGCCTAATCAACATCCCTGCCGCCGAATATCTGGCGATCCCCACGCCAGATGGTCCTGACCAGCACATATCCTGACGTCACACCCCGTATTAACCATTGCAATTGCCCCCGATTCTCATCCTAATACCTTGGGGAAAATAATAAAAAGCTGCTTATACATTGACTGATACAAAACCACCCGTCATCGAAATCCGCGACCTGCACAAAGCTTACGGCGATCTGGAGGTCATAAAAGGCGTTGATATCACCGCCCACGCTGGCGATGTGGTGGCGTTGATCGGATCAAGCGGGTCGGGAAAATCCACCCTGTTGCGCTGCGCCAACCTGTTGGAGGATAGCCAACAAGGCGAGGTGTTGTTTCAGGGCGAAGCGGTGAAATGGCGCGGCAAGGGGCTGCACCGCCACCCCGCCGACAAACAGCAAGTGATCCGCATCCGCACCAATCTGTCGATGGTGTTCCAGCAGTTTAACCTGTGGTCGCATATGTCGATCCTGCAAAACGTGATGGAGGCCCCTGTCACTGTGCTGGGGCGCGACAGAGCCGAGGCCGAAGCCAGCGCGCGGGCCTATCTGGACAAGGTCGGCATTGGCGACAAATGTGATGCGTGGCCAGCGCAGTTGTCCGGCGGCCAGCAGCAACGCGCCGCGATTGCGCGGGCGCTGGCGATGGAACCACAAGCGCTGTTGTTTGACGAACCCACATCGGCGCTGGACCCCGAGCTGNAGCAGGAAGTTGTCAAAGTGATCAAAAACCTCGCCACCGAGGGGCGCACCATGTTGCTGGTCACCCATGATATGCGGCTGGCCGCAGACGTGTCGGACCACGTCGTATTCCTGCACGAAGGCCGCGTCGAGGAAGAAGGCCCGCCGGCTGAACTGTTTGGCCGCCCTAAATCGACGCGCTTGCAGCAATTTCTGAGCGCGAGCCAACCCGACTAACACACCGTTTTACAACCAACCACGATGGCGGCTACAATCCGGCCACCAAGATATAACTCAAAGGGAGACTACACATGAGAAAACTTATCCTGACAACGACTGCACTGGCGCTAACCGCTGGCATGGCAATGGCCGGTGGCCACGAATCAACTGTGCGCATGGGCACCGAGGGCGCCTACCCTCCGTATAACTTTATCAATGACGCGGGCGACGTTGACGGCTTTGAAATCGAGCTGGGCAACGAGCTGTGCAAACGTGCCGAACTGAAATGCGAGTGGGTCACAAACGAATGGGACAGTATCATCCCGAACCTTGTTTCAGGCAACTACGACACCATCGTCGCGGGCATGTCGATCACTGACGAGCGCGACGAAGTGATTGATTTCACCCAAGAATACATGCCAGCCGACCCGTCCGTTTTTGCGGCCCTTACGGCGGATGCCAACCTGATGGGCGGCGTGATCGCGGCACAAACCGGCACCATTCAGGCCAGCTATGTCGCCTCGATGGACGGCGCGACACTGGTTGAATTCGCCACACCGGACGAAACAATCGCCGCTGTAAGAAACGGCGAGGCCGATGCGGTTCTGGCTGACAAAGCCTATCTTTCACCCATTCTGGCAGAATCCGGCGGCGCGCTGGTCTTCGCTGGCGAAGACATCATGATTGGTGGCGGCGTTGGCATGGGCGTGCGCGAATCCGATGCTGAACTAAAGGGCAAAATGGATGCAGCCATTGCTACGATGAAGGCCGACGGCACATTGAACACAATGATCATCAAGTGGTTTGGCGACGACGCCACAACCTTTTGATCTAGCAGGATAAGGGCGGGGCCAATCACGGCCCTGCCCACCCCGCATATGTTTTCCTATTGCACAGATCCCGCAACCCTAGAAGGGTTCAACTGGCTGTCCTGTTATCTGACAACAGGCAAGCATATGGGCTTTTATGCGTCCTTTGGCACCGTGATGTTGCTGTTGGTTATCACAGCCCCTATCTCGCTACTATTCGGCTTTGGCGGCGCAACCGCAGCGCGTTCCCACATCGCCCCGCTACGTTGGTTTGGCAAAGGCTATACCGCCATCGTACGCGGCGTGCCCGACATCGCGTTTTTCATGTTCTTCGTGATCGCACTGGATCAGGGCTTTGAATACCTGCGCCATCAGGTGAAATGCCCCGACTGGGACGCCCCGAYCCGCCAAGGCCATGATTTCGTGGTCTGTGCACAGGCCAAACTGCCGCTGTCCTCCTCCGCCGCTTGGGTGCACGAATCCTACGGTTTCTTTCTGGCGGTGATCACATTCTCGATCATCTTTGGTGCCTTTGCCGCCAACGTGCTGTTCGGCGCGATGCGGGCTGTGCCTCACGGCCAACTGGAAACCGGCGAGGCCTACGGCATGTCGCGCCGCCAGACCTTCTGGCGCATTCTGGTGCCGCAAATGTGGGTTTTTGCCGTGCCGGGTCTGTCGAATCTGTGGATGATCCTGATCAAGGCCACCCCGCTGTTGTTCCTGCTGGGGGTGCGCGACATCGTCTATTGGGCGCGCGAACTGGGCGGGTTGAAAACGCAAGTTTTCAGCTACCCACACCCTGATTGGCGACTTTACTATTTCCTTGGATTGCTGGTGTTTTACCTCGCCCTGACCAAAGTCAGCGAAGTGGTGCTGGACCGTTTGATGAACCGTTTAACCAAAGGTCAGGCGACACTGGGGGGCAGCACATGAGTTGTCTGCAAACCATTCAGGACTACGGGCTTCGCTCGATCGGCTATGGTGAACGCCTGYTGCCCAAATCCGATTTCACCCTGTGCGAACAATTCACCCTGATCGGATCAGGCCTGATCTGGAATATCTATTTCGGTGTGGTGGCGCTGGTGTTCGGCTTTTTCATGGCCACCGGCATGGCGCTGGCCAAAAACAGCGACGTGTGGATGCTGCGCAAACCGGCGCAGTGGTTCATCTTTATCTTTCGCGGCTCGCCCTTGTTTATCCAGTTCTTTCTGGCCTACGAAATCTTCGTGCTGCTGCCAAAACTGGGCTGGGATCTGAACCTCGGTTTTGTTGAAATCACCGTTGAGACCCGCTGGCTGACACGGGCGTGGATGGGGGCACTGTTCGTGCTGTTCCTGAACACCACCGCCTACACCGGCGAGATTTTCTACGGTGCGCTGCGCTCCATTCCCAAGGGTGATCTTGATGCCGCCGACGCTTACGGCTTGTCCGGCTGGTCGCGGTTTCGCCGGGTGATCTGGCCGACCATGCTGCGCCTTGCGTGGCCCGCCTACACGAATGAGGCGATCTTTATGTTCCACGCCACCACCCTGGTGTTTTTCTCGGGCTTTCCGGCATGGCAGCAAAAGGGCGATGCGCTCTATTATGCCAGCTATTTTGCCGATAAAACCTTCAACCCGTTCGTGCCATACCCGATCTTGGCGGGCTATTTCATCGTGCTGACCATGCTGGTGATCACCGGTTACGGGCTGATCAACAAACGCCTGAACCGGCATTTGCCACAGGAACAACGTCGCAAAATTCGCTACCGCCCGCAGATCATCCGTTAAGGGATCACCATGACGAAAAACCCTGCCACTATCCGCGTTGCCGCCGTTGATCTGAATGGCGTAATGCGTGGCAAGCGTGTGCCGTTTTCCTATACCGAAAAGTTGGACAAAGGGGCGGTGCGCCTGCCGTTCTCTGCCCTGAACGTTGACATTCGGGGGATGGATATTGCCGACAGCCCACTGGTGTTTGAATCTGGCGATACCGACGGTATCCTGCGCCCCACTGGTCGCGGCCCCGTGCCGATGCCATGGCTGGCAACGCCCTCTGAACTGCACCCGATGGTGCTGCACCATGACGATGGCACTCCGTTTGCGGGTGATCCACGCCATGCGCTTGCGGCTGTGCTGGACCGATACGCGGCCCGCGGCTGGCAGGTGATGGCCGCGACCGAGTTAGAATTTTATCTGGTCGATGATAGCGGCAAGGACATKKMRSCGGCCTGCTCACCGCTGACCGGCAAGCGCATGCACACAGCCGACGTTCTGTCGCTGGACACGCTGGATGCGTTCGATGCGTTTTTCACCGATCTTTACAAAGCCAGCGCCGATATGGACCTGCCCGCACAAGCCGCCATTTCGGAATCCGGTGCAGGGCAATTCGAGGTRAACCTGAACCACGGCAACGCGCTAAAGGCCGCTGATGACGCGTGGCTGTTCAAAACGCTGGTGCGCGGCATGGCCCGCAAACACGGCATGGCGGCGACGTTTATGGCCAAACCCTTTGCCAACGACGCGGGCAACGGCATGCATGTGCATTTTTCGGTGCTGGACGCGGACGGTGATAATGTTTTCAACGATGGCGGCCCTGATGGCACCGCAACGCTACTCCACGCCATTGCAGGTTGCCTTGAGGCAATGCCCGCCAGCGCCCTGATATTCGCCCCGCACGCCAATTCCTACGCCCGCATGGTGCCTGGTGCCCACGCCCCGACCGGCATTTCATGGGCGCATGAAAACCGCACCGCCGCCATCCGCATCCCCGGTGGTCCCCCTGCCGCGCGCCGGATCGAGCACCGCGTCGCGGGTGGCGACACCAACCCATATCTGATGCTCGCCGTGGTGCTGGGTGCTGCGTTGGTCGGGATCGAGGATGGCCATGTGCCGCCCGCCCCGATCACCGGCAACGCCTATGAACAGGACCTGCCACAACTGCCCACCGACTGGGCCACAGCGATTGATCTGTTTGGAACATCCGACATGATGCGGCGCATTCTGCCAGACGCGTTGATCCGCAATATGGTGCTAACCAAGCATCAGGAACTGCACAAGATAGAAAACCTAAACGCAAAGGAACAAACCGCGCTTTATCTGGAAAGCGTTTGACCCTTGTCGCAACGCGGCCGCTTCGCTAGCAATAGATCAAACAACGCACGGTGATTTATGAAAATCGGACTACTGATATGCGGCCACGCAATGGAACAGGTCGCCAAAACCCACGGCGATTATGCCGAGTGGTTTCAGACCCTGCTGGCCGGTCACGGTTTTGACTTTGATACCTACAATGTGGTCGATATGGAATTTCCCACCGACGTGCGGGCCGCCGATGGCTGGCTGGTTTCGGGCTCTGCCCACGGCGCCTACGAGGATCATCCGTTTATTCCCCCGCTCGAGGGTTTCATCCGCAATGCCTACGTCGCCCCCGTCCCGATTGTCGGTGTTTGTTTCGGCCACCAGCTGATTGCGCAGGCGCTTGGTGGCAAGGTCGAGAAATTTAAGGGCGGCTGGGCCGTGGGTCGGCAGCATTACACATTCGAGGGGCACGGCGATGTGGCGCTGAACGCGTGGCATCAGGATCAGGTGATGGAATTGCCCGACGACGCGCGTGTTATCGCCAGCAATGATTTTTGCAAAAATGCGGGGCTGGTTTACGGCGACAGCATCTATACCATTCAGCCACACCCAGAATTTTCCAACCCGATCATTGCCGATTACATCACCCTGCGCCGCGATCCGGCTATCTATGATGACGCAATGATGGACCGCGCAATTGCCAACTCTGAAATCCCGAATGATGCTGCCCTGTTTGCCAAAGACATCGCTGCATTCTTCAAACAACCCCGCGAGGCGAAAAATGGCTGACTGGACCGATAAATTGCCGCAAGCGGCACGCACCTATCTGGAAGGCCGTCGTCTGGACGAGGTCGAATGCATCGTATCCGACCTGCCCGGGATAGCCCGTGGCAAGGCCATGCCAGCCACGAAATTTGCCAAAACCAAGCAATCCTACCTGCCAAATTCGATCTTTTACCAGACGATCACAGGCGGGTACGCAGATGCGGCTGAAAACGAGGAAAAGGGATATACCGAGCCGGATATGACCCTGAAACCGGATTTTTCCTCGGCAACGGCCGCGCCGTGGACCGGCGACTGGACCCTGCAAATCATCCATGATCTGACCGACCGCGAAGGCAAGCCGATCGAGGTATCGCCGCGCAATGTTCTGAAACGCGTGGTCGACCTCTATAAGAAAAAGGGCTGGACGCCGATCATCGCGCCGGAAATGGAATTCTATCTGGTGGCGCGTAATGTGGACCCGACCAAACCGATTGAACCGCCGATTGGGCGCAGCGGCAGACGGGCCGCAGGGCGACAGGCCTATTCAATGTCGGCGGTCGATGAATACGGACCGGTGATCGACGACATCTATGATTTTGCCGAGGCCCAAGGGCTGGAGATCGACGGCATCACCCAAGAAGGCGGCGCTGGCCAGATCGAAATCAACATGCAGCACGGCGATCCGGTGAAGCTGGCGGATGAGGTGTTCTATTTCAAACGCCTGATCCGCGAGGCCGCTTTGCGCCACGACTGTTTCGCCACCTTTATGGCCAAACCAATCGAGGGCGAGCCGGGATCAGCCATGCACATCCACCACTCGATCCTCGACACTGAAACAGGGCAAAACATCTTTACCGGCCCGCAAGGCGGCGAGACGGATGCGTTTTTCCACTTTATCGCGGGGCTGCAAAATCACCTGCCCTCGGTCATCGCCCTGCTTGCGCCCTATGTGAACAGCTACCGGCGCTACGTCAAAGACCAGGCCGCCCCGATCAATCTGGACTGGGCGCGTGACAACCGCACAGCCGGCATCCGCATTCCGATTAGTAGCCCCGACAGCCGCCGTGTGGAAAACCGGCTTGCGGGGATGGATTGCAACCCTTATCTCGGCATCGCGGCGTCGCTCGCCTGTGGCTATCTGGGCCTGCTTGAGAGTGAGCGCCCCGACACCTCGCTAAAAGGCGAAGCCGTTGATGGCGAAGAAGTCATTCCGCGCGATCTGCACACAGCGCTGGAACAGTTCGGCGCCGCCGAGGATATGCACAAGGTTCTGGGCCCGAAATTCTGCCGCGTCTACCAGATGGTGAAAGAGGCTGAAATTGACGAATTCCTACAGGTCATTTCCCCGTGGGAGCGTGAGCATCTGCTCCTAAACGTATGAACCTGCTGTTTTCAAACGATAAAAATGGCCAATACCCCGACAGTTGGTATGCGGCCACGGCCACCCCGCTGGACCCGTTCCCGACCCTAAAGGGCGAAATCACCGCCGATGCCTGCGTGGTTGGCGCAGGATACACCGGCCTGTCCACGGCCCTGCATCTGGCCGAGAAGGGCTATAGCGTGGTGGTGCTGGAAGCGCAGCGCGTTGGCTTTGGTGCGTCGGGGCGCAATGGCGGTCAGGTGGGGCATGGGCATAATATGGATCAGCCCGGCCTTGAGAAAAAGCTGGGCAAGGCGGACGCGCGGTCGCTATGGGACATCGCCGAAGCGTCGATCAAAATCACCCGCAATCTGGCAGAAAAACACGCGCCGGATGCCCTGTTCAAACCTGGTCATGCCTCGGCTTATTTCAGCCAGAAAGAAGCAGACGCGGGGCGGCAGGGTTATGAATATCTGGCCGCCAACTATGGTTTCGAGGCTGAATATCTGGACAGGTCCGCCACCGCGGATATCATCGGCACCGACCAATATTATGGTATGGTGCTGGACAGTAAWGGCGGCCACCTGCACCCGCTGAATTATGCCCTTGGGCTGGCCCGTGGTGCCGCAGCTGCGGGCGCGCAGATTTTCGAGGGCGCATATGTTCACCACATCAAACAGGGTCGGACGGCGACAGATAAAACCGTTGTGCAAACCGAACGCGGACGCGTGGTTGCCGATCATGTGGTGCTGGCCTGCAATGGCTATTCCAGCAATTTACACCGAAAAACCGCCGCCCGCGTGATGCCGATCAACAACTATATGGTTGCAACCGAACCTTTGGGGGACCGCGCCGCGCAGGTTCTGGCCCGCGATATCTGCATTTACGACAGCAAATTCGTGCTGAACTATTACCGCCTGTCCCACGATGGCCGTCTGCTGTTTGGCGGCGGCGAAAGCTACGGCGTCAAATTCCCGACCGATATCGCAGCCAAGGTGCGCAAACCGCTCGAGGCGCTGTATCCTCAACTGAAAGGCGTGAAAATCGACTATGCGTGGGGCGGCACACTGGGCATCACCACCAGCCGCATGCCCTATTTCGCCCGTGTTGCACCCAACATCCTGACCGCCGCTGGCTATTCCGGCCACGGGGTCGCGTTGGCGTCATTGGCAGGCAAAATCATCGCCGAAACGATCAAAGGGCAATCGATGCGGTTCGACGTTCTCTCCCGTGTGCCGGTCATGCCATTCCCCGGCGGGCGGATGTTCTCGACCCCGGTCCTGACACTGGCAATGACATGGTTTTCCCTACGCGACCGGTTGGGAATATAATCGCCGATCCGGTTATTAACTATTTGCATATTCGATTAACTCGTTTACAGTTTTTCTGAAAGATACATTCAGGAAAGACGAAGCTATGTCACAAGCCCCGAACGTCTATGACGCAGAACCCATCCCCGCCGAGGCCCGCGCCGAAATTGACCGGATGCTGCAAAGCGGTGATTTGTTTCGCTACACGTCTGCCGAAGCCTCGCCTGTTGCCTTGCTCGAGGCCGAATTCGCCGAGCTGTTAGGCGCAAAATTTGCGCTGGCTGTTTCATCCTGTTCTGCCGCTCTGTTCCTGTCGCTAAAAGCATTGCGCTTGCCACGCGACGCCAAGGTGCTGATCCCTGCCTTTACTTTCGCCGCTGTGCCATCCGCCGTGGTTCACGCCGAGTGCCAGCCAATTCTGGTCGAAGTTGGCGATAATTACCGTGTAGATATGGCCGATTTCGCGGCCCGCCTGGACGACGGTATCAAGGCGGTGATCATCAGCCACATGCGCGGGCATACCTCTGACATGGATGCAATCATGGCGCTTTGCGATGCACGCGACATTCCTGTGATCGAGGATGCGGCGCATTCACTGGGCACCACCTGGAACGGGAAAAACATTGGCACCATTGGGAAAATCGGCTGTTTTTCGTTCCAGTCCTACAAACTGATCAACGCGGGCGAAGGCGGCATTCTGATCACGGACGACGCCGATCTGATCGCGCAGGCCATCATCATGTCCGGCGCATACGAGCATAACTGGAAAAAACACCCCGTTGTGCATGACCGGTTCGCGTTTTGGCAAAACCAACTGCCGCTTTATAACCTGCGGATGCAAAACCTGTCGGCGGCAGTAATCCGGCCGCAAATCAAGGAAGTTGCGCGGCGGGTGCGCGACGGGCTGTCGAACCATGATTATGTGGCGGATTTACTGAACGCGTCACCGTTTATCACCGTGCCGGCTGCGCTGGCCCCCGAGCGCCGCGCACCTGATTCAATCCAGTTCAATCTGGACGGATTTAGCGATGAAGAAACCCTGGCCTTTGCAACCGAGGCCAAAGCCCATGGCATTTCGGTGCAGGTTTTCGGCCTGTCACAAGACAACGCACGCGCCTTCTGGAACTGGAAGTTCATCGGGTATACGCCAGAATTGCCCAAAACCCGCGCCATGCTGATGCGGGCTTGCGATGTGCGCCTGCCTGCACGCCTGCAACAGGGCGATCTGGATTATATCGCAAATGCGCTGACCGGCGCAGCTGATGTTGTGAAAAAATCCGCACGCGCTGTCGCTTGAATTTAACAGGGTTGCGCCACGCTTCGCGCGTCACCCAAGCGCTCTGCCCTTACGGGCCATAGCGCGTTTAGCCTTTGGCGAGTTTGCGCGAAAAAGAAACGAAAGAAGCTTAGAGGACTTTCAAGTCCTTGGCGATCCACGGCAGGGCCTTGATTGCCGGATCAACGATCATTTCCTGCAACAGCAAACGAAGCCGCGCCGCCACATCCTGCGGCATGTCCTGCAATACACCGCGCCGCGCGGTCAGGGAAATACTGCGGGTTAACGGGTCAAACGGCAGCTCGATCATCTCGACCGCATCATGGAACCGGCGCGCCCGTAAATAGCCAAGCGGTGTTAGAATGGTCCACCCCGCCTTGGCCGCCACCATCGACATAATCGCATGATAGCTATCGAGTTCAAACCGGTGTGACAGGGTCAGGCTTTGCCGTGCCAGATGCGCCGCGATCTGGCGCCCCATATGGTGGCGCTGGGTATACTGGATCAGCGGCAGCGCTTTTAGCTGTGTCAGAGCATCCTGCCCCGTATTCACAGCCCCCTTTGGCACGGCGGCAACGAACGGCTCGATCATTAGAGGATGCACCTCCATCCAGTCGGCATCTGCCCCCATATCGGCGGCAACAATCACATCCAGCGCACGGCTGTCCAGCAAGTCGTAAAGCCGGTGGCTGGCGCCTGTTTCCAGCAGGAACTGACAGCCGGTCAGGGTGCCGGACATGTCCGACAACAGCCGCGGCGTGACATCGGCATCGAAATCCTCGATCATGCCAAGGCGAAACCGCGTCAGGGCCGACATATCCGAATTTGCCAATTCAGCCTGCGCTTGAGTTACCTCGTTCAGGATCAGTTGCGCACGTTTGCGAAACATCTCGCCCGACGGGGTCAGCGATACGGGCCGGGTTCCGCGATTTAGCAGCGTTGTGCCCAGCGCCGTTTCCAGATTGGTCAATTGCTGGCTGACCGCCGAGGGGCTTGCTTCGAGCCTGCGAGCCGCAGACGAGATCGAGCCTTCATCCGCCGTGGCAATAAAAACCTCGATACCCCAAAGGGTTATACGTCCTGTGGTTGCAACCATCTAACAATCACTTTCATCTATATCTGCGGGCGCAGCCCTTGAATATACCTACCCTAGCGCAACACAAGCGGCGCTTCCAGCCATTCACGCAGGGCCGCGTTTGTGGCAATGGGGGCTTCCAGTGTTGGCACATGGCCCGCGCCCTCGATAATGCGCAAGGTTGCATAGGGGATCAGTTCGGACATAAATTCATGGCGGCGCGGCAGGGTCAGCTTGTCTTCGGCACCGCACAACACCAGCGCTGGCATGCGAATTTTACGCAGGGTTTTTTGCTGGTCTGGGCGGCGTTGCAGGGCGCGGGACTGGCGCACGAATTCTCCTTCGCCCAGCGCCATCGCCATGTCCTGCATCAGGGTCAATATTTCGGCCCGATACGGCCCCGCCGCCAAATATTCAGGCCGCATCACATCCGTCATTACCTCGGCCAGACGCCCCGCCATGACGCCAACGATCTGTGGCTCGCGGGTGGCCGCAACGGCCGGTGTTTCCGATTGTGAATTTGTGTCCATCAAGGCCACCCGCGTCACCCGTTCCGGTGCGCGCCGCAGCACTTCCATCGCAATGATCCCGCCCATCGACAGACCCGCCAGCGCAAAATGCGATGGCGCTGCATCCAGCACCGCCTGCGCCATATCCCCGATCGTTTCGCATTTGGCATAAGACGCGATGTGAACCGCGCGTTCGGCTGAAAACTCGGTAATCTGGGGTGTGTATAGCCGCGCGTCACACATCATTCCGGGGATCAGCAGCAGGGGTTCGGCCATATCAATTCACTCGCTCGATATTGTTTTGGGCAAGCTACGCTATTGCCCTGGCTTTGCCTATGGCCATGCACGAAAAACGCCCGATTAATATCCGGTCCAGCGAAACTCCCCGTCAGGCCCAAGCGGCAAGAACGGGTTATGCGCGACCTCCCAAATATGGCCATCAATATCTGCGAAATAGCCGTGATGCCCGCCCCAGAATACATCCTGCGCCGGTTTCACAACCCGCCCGCCAGCTGTGGCAACACGCTYCAGAAGCGGCGCAACTTCTGCCTTGGTTGCACGTTATACCCCAGCGCATTCCGGAAAAAAACCCGCCGATATCCGCGGCATCCAAGCCTAGGTCTCCGGCCAGCGCCGCCTTTGGATATAACCCAAGGGTTTGCCCAATCAGATCAAACGCCCCCCCGTCAGGGCTTTCAACCTGCGCCCGACCCAGTGCCTGATAAAAACCCGCCGCCGCGGCCATATCGGCGACACCCGGTGTGATCAGACTTATGCGCTGTTCCATTTCACACTCCATTTGCCAACACATCCACCACCGCAGCCTCGATCAACGCTAGGCAGTCCGGCGTGGAAAACCGATGATCCGCCCCCTTTACCAGCGTCAGCTGGATGTCATTGCCGACCGCATGCTCCAGCAGCTGCTGCGCCACTGACACTTCCACATCCGCATCCGCTGTGCCTTGCAACAGGCGCACAGGGAACGGCAATGTCAGCGGGTCACGCAACACCAATTGTTCACGCCCATCCTCGATCAGCTTTTTGGTAATGATGTAGGGCTCGCCATACTCCGACGGCAGGGCCACCTGCCCCGTATCGGTCAGGCCGGCCTTTTGTGCATCCGAAAATCCGGCCCACATACTGTCTTCGGTAAAATCAGGCGCCGCCGCAATGCCAACCAGCCCCGCAATGCGTTCCGGCATACGTTTGGCCAACAACAGCGCGATCCAGCCGCCCATACTGGAGCCAACCAACACTTGGCGCCCCTCGCACAACGCTATGATCGCCGCCTGCGCATCCGCCGCCCATTCGCCAATGCTGCCCTCGGTGAATTCACCCGATGACAAGCCATGCCCCGAATAATCCAGTCGCAGAAATGCGCGGCCCTGTGCCCGTGCCCAACCCTCCAGATGAATGGCCTTGGTGCCCTGCATGTCGGATTTGAACCCGCCCAGAAACACCACGCCGGGGCCGCGCCCTGTGGTTTGGTGATAGGCAATGCGACGCCCGTTATCGCAAGTCAGATCGTTAGGTTTTGTCACTGCATTGGCCTCCAGTTTGCTTGCGGGGACCATACCGTGACGCAGCTAATCAGACAATCCGGCAATCACCTGATCGGTCGGCAAAATCGCACCGTATCGCACCGTATCGCACCGTATCGCACCGTATCGCACCGTATCGCACCGTATCGCACCGTATCGCACCGTATCGCATCGCCAAGGCTGCCATGAGCCCCGCGTGCACTTGGCGCCACGCACCGTGACCCTGTCAAATTCCAAATCACGGGTGGTGGATGTAGATCACTGGATTGCCTGCGCCGCCCAATGCCGAGAGTGTTTCAGCCGATTTAGCCGCTGCCGCATCGGTGCCCGACTAAGGGAACTTGCCCCCTCGAAATAGCCATTCTGCATGTCGGCAATCAACAAAGCCTGCGTTGTCATTGTTTTTACTCCTAAAAWTTGATCSTAAAACYAACTTKCATTRYGCRKSYATTTTRCGCTAGTGTCATATTWRMCATAAAYCACTCYAWTTCRGACATATGARCAACCMGCCAATAAACCTGATYCTTCTGGACTACCCCGGCGCGTCGCTTGCGGCGGTTGCGGGYTTGCAAGARATGTTYACCCACGTCGCCCGCCTGCATGAACGCGACGCCATGGGGCCGATCACCCTGACCGTGGTCACGGCAGACAGCCTGCCAACCACCCCGCCCAACGCCGTGATCCTGCCGCCCGCTTTTGGCAACGAGCAATACCTGAACCCGCAGCGGACCGTGCTGGATTGGTTGCGGATGCTGCCTGACGATTGCATCATGGCCTCGGCCTGTGCGGGGGCGTTTCATCTGGGCGCGGCGGGCGTGCTGGAGCAGCGCCGCGTCACCACACACTGGGCGCTGGAAAGTGAATTGCAAGACCGGTTTCCGAATGCTGCGGTGGATGTGGATGAAATCCTGATCAGCGACGGGCGGGTAATCACCGCGGGTGGCCTGCTGTCATGGGTCGATCTGGCGCTGGAGCTGATCGCGCGGTTTTCCAGTCTTGCGGTGATGCGCGAGGTCGGGCGGCATTTCGTCGTTGATACAGGGCGGCGCGRGCAGCGCTATTACCGCGCCTTCAATCCACCGCTAAACCACGGTGATGTCCCGATCGAGCAGGCGCAATTCCTGATCGAGCGCACCTTTACCGCGCGCATCCGCATTTCGGAATTGGCCCGCACCGTCGCCCTGACCGAGCGCACCTTCCTGCGCCGGTTCGAGCGTACAACCGGCCACACGCCGCTGGCCTATGTGCAACATCTGCGCATCCAGTCGGCCCAACGCGCACTGGAAAACACCGCCGCCGCGATTGAGCAGATCTCCTATGCGGTCGGCTATGAAAACGCCAACGCGTTCCGTAAACTGTTCAAGCGCCACACCGGTCTGTCGCCGTCGCAATACCGCCAGCGCCTAAAGCGTTGACAATGCCCGCGACCCGCGCCAAAACGCATGTGAAGATAACCCGCAACCGGGCGCAAGGTAGGCGCCAAACTGACGAGGAGCGCCAGATCATGGCCCAAATCCAGCTCACCTTTCCCGATGGCAACAAACGTGAATTCGACGCGGGCATTACCCCTGCCGAAATCGCCAGTGGCATTTCCAATTCGCTGGGCAAAAAAGCCATTTCCGCCACCGTGAACGGCACCCATTGGGATATGCAATGGCCGATCACCGAGGATTCCAGCATCGCCATCAACACGATGAAAGATGCCGAACCCGCGCTGGAACTGATCCGCCACGACTGTGCCCACATCATGGCGCGTGCGGTGCAGGAAATCTGGCCGGACACCAAGGTCACTATTGGTCCGGTGATCAAAGACGGCTGGTATTACGATTTTGACCGCAAGGAACATTTCACCCCCGAAGATCTGGGCGTGATTGAAAAGAAAATGAAGGAAATCATCAACAAGCGTGACACTGTGCGCACCGAAATCTGGGACCGTGCGCGTGCCGTGCAGTTCTATAAGGACAACGACGAGCCTTATAAGGTCGAGCTGATTGATAGCATTCCAGGCGACGAGCCGCTGCGGATGTATTGGCATGGCAACTGGCAAGACCTGTGTCGCGGCCCACATTTGCAGCACACCGGACAAGTGCAGGGCGATGCCTTCAAACTGATGTCAATCGCTGGTGCCTACTGGCGTGGTGATAGCGACCGCCCCATGTTGCAGCGCATCTATGGCGTGGCGTTCCAGAACAAGAATGATCTGAAAAAGCACCTGTTCATGCTGGAAGAGGCCGAAAAGCGTGACCACCGCAAACTGGGCCGCGAGATGGACCTGTTCCACCTGCAAGAAGAAGCGCCGGGCATGGTGTTCTGGCACCCCAACGGCTGGACCCTGTATCGCACCTTGCAAGATTACATGCGTCGTCGCCAAAACGATGATGGCTATCTGGAAATCAACACCCCGATGGTGGTGGACCGCAAGCTGTGGGAAGCATCTGGCCACTGGGAAAAATACCGCGAGAACATGTTCACCACCGAAATCGATGATGAACATGCCAATGAAAAACGCACCAACGCGCTAAAGCCGATGARCTGTCCCTGCCACGTTCAGGTCTATAATCAGGGTATGAAATCCTACCGTGATCTGCCGCTGCGACTGGCCGAATTCGGATCATGCCACCGGTACGAATCCTCTGGCTCGATGCACGGGCTGATGCGGGTGCGCGGGTTCACGCAGGATGACGCGCATATTTTCTGCACCGAGGAGCAGATCGCTTCGGAGACCGAAAAGTTCATCAAACTGCTGACGCGGGTCTACGCAGACCTTGGCTTTGCCAATTTCAAAATCAAGTTTTCCACCCGCCCCGAAGTGCGTGCTGGCTCGGACGAAGTATGGGACCGCGCCGAAGCCGCACTTGAGAATGCGATCAAGGCATTGGGACATCCTTACGAGACCGACCCTGGCGAAGGCGCGTTTTACGGCCCCAAGCTGGACTTCAAACTGACTGATGCGATTGGCCGCGAATGGCAGCTGGGCACATTGCAGGCCGATTTCGTGCTGCCGGACCGGCTGAATGCCGAATATGTCGGCGAGGATGGCGCCAAACACACCCCCGTCATGCTGCACCGCGCCAVCCTTGGATCRTTCGAGCGGTTCCTTGGCATVBTGATCGAVAMCHACGCCGGTAAATTHCCGCTBTGGCTGGCCCCGCGBCAVGTTGTKGTKGCCKCRATCRYYTCGGAYGCRGAYGAWTATGTGSRWGAGGTGGTMRCYSARYTGCRMRSCRMWGGCRTSCGCGCCGAGGCMGACRTGCGCAACGAGAAGATCAACTACAAGGTCCGCGAGCACAGTCTAGGCAAGGTGCCGGTGATCCTGGCCATCGGTATGCGCGAGGTCGAGGAGCGCACCGTGTCTGTGCGCCGTCTGGGCAACAAGCGCACAACAGTCATATCACTTAACGAGGCTGTAACATCTCTGACGCAAGAGGCGCTGGCGCCCGATCTGGTCTAAAACTGTAACATTTAGCCCCTCCGCACTGTAACATTCCAGCGCGGGAGGGCAAATTTTCGCATTTTTTGGCACAAACCAGCGTATTCTCCCTGATATATCATAACGCACCCGTGACACACGCCGATGTGAATGGCCTGCACAGATACCCTGCCCCTATGATTTCGTATGTCGCAAACAGCGGCACATGGAAACGCAATCTAAGGATCATCTCATATGTCATACCACGTTAAATCGTTCGCCGTTGCAGGCGCTCTTGCTGCCGCCCTGACCGCCACATCCACTGTTCCAGCTGCCGCTGCTGCCAAAGAAAAATGCTACGGCATTTCACTGGCTGGTGCAAATGACTGCAAAGCAGGCGCGGGCACAACATGTGCAGGTTCATCGGTTGTTGATTACCAAGGCAACGCTTTCACGATGGTTCCTGCTGGCACATGTACCACGACGGAACTGCCCGAAGGCCGCATGGGATCACTGGAAGAGCTTGAGCGCGACCTTCCTGCCTAATATGATTAGTCTGGCGTCCTTGCATAAACCGCAGGGACGCCATTTTTCTATCTAAAACAGGGTTTCCCAATGCACGATACCTCTCCCGCGAAAACCTCTCCCGCAAAATTCAGAACCGTGCCAAACCGCCCCGGCGTTGGATATAAACCGCAACATTTCACCGCCATCATGGAGGATGCCAGCCCGGTCGAGTGGCTGGAAATCCACGCCGAAAACTACATGGGCGATGGTGGCCGTCCGCTGGCCCAACTGCGCCATCTGGCCGAAAAATTTCCGATTTCCGTACATGGCGTTGGCCTGTCAATCGGTGGCAAAGACCCGTTGGACCCCGAACACCTGAAACGCCTGAAACACCTGTGTGACTGGCTGAACCCCGCATCCTTTTCCGAACATCTGGCATGGTCCACCCACGAGGGGCACTACCTAAACGACCTGATCGCGCTGCCCTACACCGAAGAAACAGTGACCAACGTTGCGGATCATGTGGCGCAGGTGCAGGATGTATTGGGGCGAAAAATGCTGCTGGAAAACCCGTCATCCTATCTGGCATTCGCTGAATCCACCCTGTCCGAGGTCGATTTTCTGGCCGAAGTGGTAAAGCGCACCGGGTGTGGCTTGCTGCTTGATATCAACAACGTGTTCATCTCGGTCACCAACCAGAAAACCGACGCCATTGCCTATATCGACAGCTTTCCGCTGGAATATGTTGGCGAATTCCACCTTGGCGGCCACGACGAAGACGAAGACGATGATGGTGCGTTGCTGTTGATCGACAGCCACGGGCGCGAAGTGGTCGATCCGGTCTGGGCACTGTTTGACTACACCCTGAATAAAACCGGTCCCCGCCCCACCCTGATCGAATGGGACGCCAACGTGCCCGACTGGCCCGAGCTGGCCGCCGAGGCCGCCCGCGCCGCGCAAATTCTGGACAAACTTACAGTATGACCGTCACGCAAAACGAATTTACCAAGGCAATCCTGGACGCAGATTTGCCGGTGCCAGATGGTCTGTGCAACCCCGAAGGCGCACCCGCAGGCAAACGGTTTTCCGTCTACCGCAACAACGTCGCGGTCAGCCTGTCCGAGGCACTAGAGGTTACATTCCCCGTGATCCGCAAACTGGTCGGCAATGAATTTTTTACCGCAATGGCCGGTGTGTTTTTGCGCCAACACCAGCCTACCAGCCCGATGCTGATGCTTTACGGCGCTGACATGCCCGCCTTTCTGGACAGCTTCCCGCCCGTGGCCCATCTGGGTTACCTGCCCGACGTCGCCCGCGTTGAACTGGCACTTTGCCGCAGCTATCACGCCGCTGATGCGCCCGCGATTGACCCCGAAACCCTGCAATCCATCGCCCCTGATGCGCTGCTGTCCAGCCGCTTGCATCTTGCCCCCTCGGTGCATCTGGTCCGCTCGGACTGGCCCGCCGCCGCCCTGTTCCACGCCAACAGCGACCCCGACGCGCCAAAACCCAAAATGCAAGCCGAAGACGTGCTGATCACCCGCCCCGAATATGACCCCGAAGTCACGGCCCTGCCCCCTGGGGGCGGCGCATTTATCGCAGCCCTGATGGACGGAGCAACTCTGGGCGAGGCCGATAAAACCGCAACCATCGCCACCGGTGATTTTGATCTGACCGAAGTTCTCGGCCTGTTGTTATCAAAGGCCGCAATTATAAATACAACCGAAGGGACACCCAAATGAACGCGCTGATTTCACTACATAATTCGATATTCGAGAGGTTCGAAAACATGCTTGGCCCGTGGTTCTTGCCGACGCTGGCCCGCTTTACCTTTGCCGCGACCCTGCTGCTCTATTTCTTGAACTCGGCCCGCACAAAAATCGGCGAAGGCTTCTTTGGTTTCCTTGATATCAGCCGCGCCTACGGCCAGATATTCCCGCAGGCATTCGAGGCAGCAGGCTATGACGACGAGGCCATGTCCGCGTTCCAGTGGTTCATTTCACTTGCCGGAACATGGGCTGAATTCATCCTGCCAGTGCTGATCCTGATCGGGCTTTTTACCCGTCTGGCCGCCCTTGGTATGATCGGCTTTATCATCGTCCAAAGCCTGACCGACATCTACGGCCACATGGTGGAAAAATACGGTGTGTGGTTTGACCGGATATCGGACGGCGTGATCATGGATCAACGACTGTTCTGGGTCACTGTGCTATTGATCCTGGTGGTGCGCGGCGCCGGTCCCCTCTCACTGGACCGCCTGATACAGCGCAATACCTAACCCCTTCTTCTTTTCCTAARTACCTCCGCCGGAGGCATCCGCGCTTTGGCCCGCAGGGTCAAAGTGCTTGGGGCAACGTGCGAAGCACGGCGCAATCCCTCAATGCTCATCCGGCTTGGTCGCGGCCAGCGCCAGCACCCCGCCCAGCGCGCACATCGCAATCGGAAACATGGTGAACGCATTGAAATGAAACGCATAATACATCCCCGCCGCCGACACCAACATCATGCCACCACCGATCATCGCCCTTGATCGCGCCATCGCCCCGCCTGCAATCGCCAGCAGTGGCGCAAACAGGCTCATAAACTTGATCAGCCCGACATTCTCGACCTGCTCGAACGTATCCGGTATTTCCTGTCCGGCCCAATCGACAAATTCGGTATAGCCGTAACTGAAAAACCCGACGATCATACCGACCAGCCCGCCGATTATCCCCAATACCAAAGCCGCATTACGCATCATTAATCCCCCAATGTTTCTGCTCGTCCTTACCCCATCCAAGGGTCAGCAACCCGCCCTCTTCCAATATGAGCGGCCGCTTCATTAAAGCGGGGTGCGCCAGCATCAGCGCCACAGGATTGCCCTTGCGCTCATCCTCACTCAGCTTGCGCCAGGTGGTCGAGCGCCGGTTCAGCAGATCCTGGCCGAACACAATAAAAAACCGCTCCAGTTCCTCGCCTTTCAACCCGTCCTTTCGCACATCAACCAGTCGTGCGTCATGCCCCGCCGCCTTTAACGCCCTCAGCGCACGGCGGCATGTATCACAATTTTTTAGCCCGTATATTTTCATTTCACTCTCACAATTTTCACCACCACTATAAGCGGAGCATCGCTGAGCGCGAGCGTATTTTTCTTGCCTTTTGCCAAAATCACCCTACGGTTTTGGCTGTGCCATCAGGTTTCTTGACGACCGTCCTGTAATTCGGGGCAGCCGATAGACTGGAGAACTGGCGACACGACCCTGCAGTAATTTCGCTGTCGGGGGGTTAAACGACGGAGAGAACGGATGGCAAATGGCACCGTAAAATGGTTTAATACGACAAAGGGTTTTGGCTTTATTGCACCCGATGATGGCGGCAATGATGTATTTGTGCATATCTCGGCGGTTGAAGCGGCAGGCATGACCGGCCTCGCTGATGACCAGAAGGTCGAGTATGAAATGGTTGAAGGACGCGACGGACGCGCCAGTGCCGGCGAGCTGAAACTGGTCGACTAAAACCGTCAGTAGCGCAAGTGAAATCAACGTGGTCTGCCCGTGCGGGCCACGGTTAGGCGTGCGCACAAACCCGCCGAAAATCATATATCTCAAAAGAAAAGCTTGTATTGTTACGCGAATGGCCCCATGTGTCCCCTGTGACGCTATTCTTATTCTACCCGCCTCCTTATCTAAAGCAGCCGGACGATGTTAAAAGACTGCTGCACCAAGCCGCTGCATAACGCGGGCGGTGATACTACTTAAGGAGATACGGAATGGCTACTGGCACCGTAAAATGGTTTAACACTACTAAAGGTTTCGGCTTTGTCGCACCTGACGACGGCGGCAAAGACGTGTTTGTACACATCTCGGCTGTTGAGCGCGCTGGTCTGACTGGCCTTGCCGACAACCAAAAAGTTGAATTCGAGCTGGAAGAGGGCCGTGATGGCCGTCAGTCCGCAGGCGCGATCACACTGATTGACTAAATTGGCTGCGTGATTTCACGCAAGCGCAAGAATTGAAACACCCCGCCGCCTGTTGGCTGCGGGGTGTTTTTATGTCTGCTTTCTGGCGGCAGGGTGCTTTCGTTAAAGCATGCTATTCTGTATAGTAGCCCTTTTCACCAACCAGACAGGTAATGCGGCTGGAAGGGGGCGGCACGTCGCGCACGCACTTTGCGCACCTATGGATGGGATTTCATCGATTCATAGCTGACTGACTGGTTTGGTGTGCCACAGCCGATAGCCCCGTCAATCGTGACGGGTTGCAACCCACTTGGGCAATAACTTTCCGAGCTTCCTACTGCGTAAATTCTTGGACCGCCGTTTGAAGCCGGTGCCGGCGCTGAGGAATATGTAGAGGTGGCTGTTGCAGCGTTACGACGTGCCGCTGAATCTATGGACGATTGAACAACCCCGGCAGCTATTATAGAGGTAAGCGGCTGGTCCGCCACAACTGGAACGGCTCCAATGAAAATGCCAACGACTGCCATCGATATTATTCTTTTACGCATTGCCTTGTCCTCGATAAGTTCATTAATATGGCCGACACGGTAGATATATCGTCATATATGTCAATTTACAAACTGGAAATATGGCGCTTTCCTCCAACTTAGGGGCCAATAAACCTTACCCCTCCAACTCACCCTGGAATTCGCGCCATTCGCCAGCGCTCATCCCCGATGTCTCTTGCGTGACATCCTCACCCTTCAACATCCGGCGGATGCACTCCATCGCCTTGCCGCTCAGATTGGCCCCGCYCATGCGGTAATCCGCAAACGCTCCGTAAGCCGCAGGTACCCAATCGGCCACCACCTTGCAGATCGCATCGGCATAAACCCGGATTTCGTATTGGGCGTGCATGTCGGCCCGCAGCCGCAGGAAATGGAACAGATTGTGCAAATCCACCTTCCAATACCACTGCGTATAAATATTGGTCGGCAGGTTCATCCGCGCCAATTCGCGCGCCAACCCTTGCTGCCCCTCATCCGAGATCATCGCCTCGTAGTTGTCATAGGCCCGATTGGCATCGGTTTTCAAAATATCCAGAACCCGTGCCGCCTCTTCCCCCTCAAGCGCCACACCGCGCCCCTGATTGTTCACCACCGATTGTGCCGCCAACTGACCAGCCGCCGGAATATAAAACTCGCGATCCAAGATCGAATACCGCGCCGAATATTCATTCACATTCGCCGTGCGGTGCCGGATCCACTGGCGTGCCACAAAAACCGGCAGCTTCACATGCAGCTTGATCTCGCACATCTCGAACGGGGTGCTGTGCCAGTGGCGCATAAGATAGCGAATCAATCCCGCATCATTCTGCACCGATTTCGTGCCTTTTCCATAGGACACCCTAGCTGCCTGACAAATCGCGGCATCATCGCCCATATAGTCGATCACGCGGATAAACCCGTGGTCCAGAACCTCATAGGCCTTATAGAGATGCGCCTCCATCCCCTCGCTCACCGCGCGCAGGGTCTGGCGCGGGTTGGCGCGTTGGTCWTCAATTTCGGCAATCTGTTCAGGCGTCAGCGGCATTTGGCATCCTTTTCAATCGACATCACACAGGGATCGAGTCGCAAAAAACTATATCTATGGATAGCGCATCAGAAAACCGCAATATAGCGCCACAAACGCCTCTGTGCCACATTAACAATGTTTTTTCACGCAATCGCGCATTTACACCAACCGTCAGTTGACTTTTAACCCTGTTACGCGGATTTTAGGGCAACTTGGGACCAACAGGTGTGATCCATATCATGTATAAATCTATTTTAGCTGGAATTTGTATTTTAACGCTCGCGGCTTGCGGGTCAGGTGTTGATCAAGGTGATGGCACTGACGGCAGCAGCAGCGCCCCCCTAACTCAAAATCCGATCCCTGAAGTGCTGGCACGAAACCTCCAACGCATTTCCTATAATCCCGATGCCCAAACTTTGACAGTCGAAGTAAAGTCACTCGACGCGCCCGAAATCGTCGCGACATATGCCAGAAATGCAGCGCTCGACGTGCCCGGCTATACGGCATTTTCGGTGCAGGATGATCCGCTCGACAGAATGTTTATCGCCCTTGTCGCGGCAAGCGACCGACGGACAGTCCAGGCGGCTGTTGTTGGCGATGGTGGCCAATTCAATACGGTTTTCAATGGCGGCTATTACGAACGTACTGGCACATATTCGATCCCAACCTCCAACCCTGTCACCGGTCTGGTTTCCTATGCGGGCCTGTATGCGGGTGTCACAAATATGAGTGAGCCGGGCGCAACAAATTTGCTACCCGTGCCACCGGGCACACCATCCGAACTCATCCCAGGGCAAGCAGCTCGCACACAAGGCGAGATCTTCCTAAACGTCAGTTTTAGCGATAGCGCGGTCAACGGGGCCATTTATAACCGTAGCATTGTCGGCGGCCCTGCATTGGAAAGTGTCACGCTTATTCCCAGCACGATTGACGATAACGGCGAATTCCTTGGAACTGTCGAATTTGACGGTGATCCGGCAACCGGCTCTATCGGCAGCTACGGTGGTATCTTTGGTGGCATCGATGCCAGCGATGTCGCTGGTGTCGTTTATATTGATAATTTGATCCGCGATGTCGAACTGGAACATGAAGTGGGCATCTTTGTGCTGCCACGCTGTGGCACGGCAGGAGATACGGCAATCTGCGGCAGCGTTCGCCCGTAGAACGAATGCATATTCTTGCGCTGGCAACTGCCACCTTTTTGATGGTCTTTGGCATCAGTGCTGGTGCCGAAACGATAACATTCTCGATCCCCCAGGCGCGCCAGTTGGCACGGGACGCCTACCTTGCGGGTGATGCCCGTCTTGCCAACCAGCTTGCCCATGTTTTGTTGGAACATGATCCCAAAGACGCCACAGCCTTGGTTTTGATTGCCGCGACGTCCCCTGCCCTTGGCAAACCTGCCGAGGGGCGCAAGGCAGGCCGCCTTGCCTTCAGAAACACCAACAGCCCCGTTTTGAAATTTGAAGCCGCGCAATTCACTGCCAAGGCCGCGTTTCTGGAAAAACGCTATGGGGCCGCACAGCTTTGGCTCCGACGGGCGGCACATGTCGCCCCAAATGACGCGGCAAAAGAACGGGCAATCCGCGGCTTTAGATTCGTGCGTTCCCAAAATCCGTGGCAAACCGATTTGAATCTTAATTTCACACCGCTCTCCAACATCAATGGCGGCAGCGATGATGACCGGCTTATGATTGACGACATTTGGACTGTCGGTGTGCTAAGCGGCGATGCTCAGGCCCTTTCAGGGTATCGTCTTACAGTTGACGCCAAAACCACGCACCGTCTTGGCCATTCTGAAACCGCTGCGACCCACGCCGGATTGCGATTTTACCAAACCCTGAATGCCCTTAGTGGTGACGCAAAAACACTTGCTCCAAGCGCCACAGGATCCGACTACAATTTTTCGATGGCCGAAGTTTCACTTCGGCATATTTTCAGCAACAACCCAAAGGCAGGGTTGTATTCAGCCGATTTGAATCTGGGTCACATGTGGTATGGCGGGGAATCGCTCGCATCATTCGGGCGATTAAAATTTGGCAGAACGCTGCAACCCAGCCCAAAAACATCAGTAAAATTGCAGGTTTCGGCAGAACGACAATGGCAAGTTCAGGGGAACAACATCGATATTTATGCGCTTTTGGCCTCTGTATCTTATAAGCTGCCAAACAATGATCGCATCGGCGGCTCGTTGGATATTCGCTATGCACAGTCTCTTACCATCAATAGCGATTACCAAGGTGCTTCCTTGCAGTTAAGTTATGTCATGGCCAAACCGATTGCCTCGGCCAAGGTCTCCTTTGGTATTGGCGCCAGCATGCGTGACTACGATGCCTATCGTGCGGGCCTATTCCTTGCCCCGGATGGGCGTCAGGATGAAAAACTAAACGCCTCAATCAGCCTGTTTTTTGAGGATATAAACTATATGGGGTTTGCCCCGACAGTTAGCCTAAATACCTCTATAACAAAATCCAACATCAGCCGGTTTAACACCACTGAATTTGGTCTTTCGGTCGGGTTTCGCTCCACATTCTGACACCAAGTTGTGATCGCTGCCAATTGCCCCCTTGCGCCCGCCCCCGCGCAGAGGTCTGTTAGACAGAATAGTCAAACTTCCGGAGAACTTGATATGAAGCTGAAATACCTGCACACAATGATCCGCGTCAAAGACCTTGAGGCGAGCATGGCGTTTTTTGCGCTGCTGGGCCTAAAAGAAACCCGCCGATACGACAGCGAGGCGGGGCGATTCAGTCTGGTTTTTATGGCCCCCGAAGGCCAAGACGACTGCCCGATCGAACTGACATGGAACTGGGATGGCGATGATGGGCTACCGTCCGACAGCCGCCATTTCGGACATCTGGCCTACGAGGTCGAGGATATCTATGCCACCTGCCAAATGTTGCAAAACGCAGGTGTGACCATCAACCGTCCACCGCGTGACGGGCATATGGCGTTTGTGCGCTCGCCCGATAATATCTCGGTTGAATTGCTGCAAATGGGCGACCGGTTAGATCCGTCCGAGCCTTGGGTCAGCATGGAAAGCACCGGCCATTGGTAAGGCTCGCCGCCCTTCTGTTCATATTCTGCACTGGTGCTGCACTGGCCGATTGTCGCCAGGCGCTGGCGCTGGGGCTGGATGTGTCAGGATCGGTTGACAGGCGCGAATATCGGTTGCAGCTTGACGGGCTGGCGGGGGCGTTGCAAAATATTGACGTGCGCGCCGCCCTTTTATCGATGCCATCGACCCCCGTGACATTGGCGGTTTATGAATGGAGCGGGCCTGCTGATCAGCACCTGATCATCGGCTGGACCACGATCAACAGCCCGCAAACTCTGGATATTTTCACCGCCCGCCTGTTTGCCAGCAACCGCATCGCCACCGAACCGTCCACCGCCATTGGCAGCAGCATGATCTATGGCGCTGCCCTGTTGGCCCAAAAATCCGATTGCTGGACCCGCACGCTGGATCTGTCGGCCGATGGCCCTTCCAATTCCGGCCCCCGCCCGCGCGATGTGGCAGGTAATGCGCAAATGGCACAGATCACCATSAACGCACTGGTGATTGGCGTTGGTAATACACGCGCCGAAAGCGACGGAAATTCCCAGATCGAGCTGCTGACACAGTATTTCGAATCCGAGGTCATCCACGGTGCGGGCGCCTTTGCCGAGCAGGCCATCGGGTTTGACCGGTTCCAAACCACAATGGTGCGTAAACTGTTGCGCGAATTGCAGGGGCTAACCGTCAGTCAGTTACGCCCCGCACAATAGCGGCCAGTCATTACCGCCAGTCTGTGCCACCACTCAATATATATAACGAATCTGGTCAGACCAATACCGTTCCATCCGGCGCAAGGACGAGTTGATTTCTTCAATCCCGTCGTGGCCCAATACGCCCTTGGCCTCAAGTCCGTCCGCATGGCGCACAAACAGTTCTGCCACCACATCGCGGATACTCCGGCCCTTTTCCGTCAGCCGCACCCGAACCGAACGGCGGTCAATCTCGCATCGCTGATGGTGCATAAACTCCATCTCGACCAGCTTTTTCAGGTTATAAGACACGTTCGACCCTTGATAATAACCGCGCGATTTCAACTCGCCTGCCGTCACCTCGTTGTCGCCAATATTGAACAACAACAGCGCCTGCACCGCGTTGATCTCCAACACGCCGACCCGCTCGAATTCGTCCTTGATCACATCCAGCAACAGGCGGTGCAACCGCTCCACCATTGCCAATGTTTCCAGATAGCCCGCGATAAAACCCTGCTGCGACTGGGTCACCACGTTTGAATGTACACTCATCATTTCTCTCCGCCGATTACTGCTCAGCGGTGACAATGCAGATAAATCACAAACATTCGGTTAAACTGTGAAAATTATGATTTAAAGGCGAATTTCGAGATGCCTGTCAGCAGGTTCAGATAGGCATCCGGCGTCGGCGACTGCCCCGTAACCCATTGGTAAATATCAAGATCATTCTCGTTCAGCAGCACGTCATACAAAACGATCTGCGCCTCGTCCAGCCCTGCCAATTCCGTATCACTATAAGGGCCAAGCACCATATCCATCTCCTTGGTGCCGCGCCGCCACGAGCGCATTTGCAGCCGCTTGATCCGGTTCTGATCACTTTCCGACATTACAAGTGATCCGGAATTGCAGTGCGCAACCGTTTCTCGAGGCGTCCCATCTGGTCAATGCTCTCCTTCATCCGGCTTCGCAACTGGCGCATTTCTGCCAACAATTCCTTAACATCCGCTGGCAGCACTGCACCCTCATCCGGCTCGGCCACCCCCTCGCCATCCCCCGTCAGCAGCCACACCAGTGAAATATTCAAAATGCCGGCCAGCATTTGCAGCTTGTTGGCRCGMGGYTCGGAYAWATCKTYTTCCCAGCCMWSCAMGGTYYTYWKCTTSAYSCCMAGWYKYWKGSYSAGCTCTTTCTGGCTCCACCCTATCGCCTCTCGCGCCCCGACCACACGGTCCCCGAAGGTCGCCTGACCCTCTGAATACCAGTCTGTTTCGGTTTCTTCGGAATGGCCATCAGCCACTGGATCATTCATTTCATTCTCGCTTTTTGCCAAACCGCTTGATCAGGTTTCTTGCGCACCCTAAGACATCAGACAGCTATATTAAACCGGAGTCTGCCATGTCTTTCCTGTCCGAAACGCTCGCCCGTGTAAAACCATCGCCCACCATCGCCGTTTCCACCATGGCAGCCGAATTAAAGGCCGCCGGTAGGAATGTGATCGGCCTTGGCGCAGGCGAACCTGATTTCGACACGCCGGACAATATCAAAGAGGCCGGCAAGCGGGCGATTGACGAAGGTAAAACCAAATACACCGCCCCCGACGGCATCCCCGAACTGAAGCAGGCAATTTGCGATAAGTTGAAACGCGACAACGGGCTGGATTACACACCCGCGCAGGTCTCTGTCGGCACCGGCGGCAAGCAAACGCTCTATAACGCGCTGGTCGCCACCCTGAATGCGGGCGACGAGGTGCTGATCCCCGCGCCTTACTGGGTCAGTTACCCCGATATGGTGCTGCTGGCGGGCGGCACTCCGGTGACCATCAACGCAACGTTTGAAGCGGGCTTCAAAATCACCCCCGAACAACTAGAAGCGGTGATCACACCCAAAACCAAATGGCTGATCTTCAACTCGCCGTCCAACCCGACAGGGGCTGGCTACAGCCGTGACGAACTCAAGGGGCTGACGGATGTTTTGATGCACCATCCACATGTCTGGGTGATGACCGATGATATGTATGAACATCTGGTGTTTGACGATTTTGAATTCTGCACCCCGGCACAGGTTGAGCCCGGCCTTTATGATCGCACCCTGACCTGTAACGGCGTGTCCAAAGCATACGCAATGACCGGCTGGCGCATTGGCTATGCGGCGGGGCCGGAAACGTTGATCGCGGCGATGCGCAAGGTGCAGTCGCAATCCACCTCGAACCCTTGCACCATATCTCAATGGGCCGCGGTCGAGGCGCTGAACGGCACCCAAGACTTCATCGCCACCAATAACGAAATCTTCAAACGCCGCCGCGATATGGTGGTCGCAGCCCTGAACGAGGCCGAGGGCATCACCTGCCCCACCCCCGACGGCGCGTTCTACGTCTACCCGTCCATCGCGGGCTGCATCGGCAAGTCTTCGGCAGGCGGCGCAAAAATCACCACTGACGAGGTGTTCGCAACTGCCCTGTTGGAAGAAACCGGCGTTGCGGTGGTGTTCGGGGCGGCCTTCGGGCTTTCACCAAACTTCAGAGTAAGCTACGCTACGTCCGATACGGCCCTGCAAGAGGCCTGCAAACGCATTCAGACCTTTTGCGCGGGTCTACACTAACGGGGACAAAATGGCCGCTGAGCTACCAGACTATTATTTCCGCGTCCGCGAGAACGGGGCCGTTGTGTTTCGGGTTGATACCGAGAACCGGCAGCGCCGCATTGATATGGACCAGATCGCGGTGATCAACATCCGCAACGGCGAATATAAACCGCACGGCGACCGCATCCTGTCGCAGGATGACAAAACCGCAATCGAGGACTGGATGCAGGCCCGCATGGAGCTGCTGGCAGCGCGYGACATTGATGATATCCACCGCGCGGTGGACTACCTGAACATCACCACCCAATGGGTGCAATCCAAGGCGGGTGACGAACAACTCGAAGACATCACCGATACATTGCTGTTGGCGATGCACGACCTGCGCACGGTTCTGGTGCGCAAAAAGGCCGACCGGATGATGCGCGGCGATGATGACTAGGACAGCTGCACGATGAAAACCGCCGAGCAACTGATGGACGAGGCCAACGCACGGGTTGAACGCATCACCCCGACTGACGCCAACGCGCTGCGCGGTCAGGATGGTGTGCTGTTCGTCGACCTGCGCGACATCCGCGAACTCTGGCGCAGCGGCACCATTGCGGGCGCGATGTCCGCCCCGCGCGGCATGCTGGAATTCTGGATCGACCCTGAATGCCAGTATTACCGCAAGGATTTCGACGGGGTGACGCGGATCGTGCTGTTCTGCGCCTCGGCTTGGCGCTCCGCCCTTGCCGCGCGTGATTTGCAGGATATGGGCGTGGAAAACGTCTGCCACTTAGAGGGCGGATATACGGCGTGGGTGGACCAAGGGCTGGAAACCTCTCCGGTTAAAAACCCCTATCTGGAAAAATCCGGCTAGCCCCATCATCGTTCCCTGGGCTCCGCCCGTTTTCGCCTGAAATGATCCCCCAGATCATTTCCGAGACGGCTGCAACTCCGCGCCGCAGGCATCAAACCTCTTCGGCGCAACACCCGACTAGATCCGCACGCCCGTGGCCCAGAACCGGTACATCATCAACACGCCAGCCACCGCCAACCCGACAACCAGCCCCATCCAGACCCCGACAGCACCATACCCGTAGGTGAACCCCAACAAATAACCCGCGGACAAGCCCAGCGGCCAATAGGCCACAGCAGCAATGATCATCGGCACCTTGGTGTCATGCACCCCGCGCAACAGACCCAGCGCCATCACCTGCGCACTATCGGCAAACTGGAACAGCGCCGCCACCGCCAGCAGGCTGACACCAATGCCGATGATCAACCCGCGCTCGGGATCGTCCGGCGCAAGGAACGCACCGACCAATGGCGCGGGGACAGTCAAAAACGCAATCACCACAAACACCGACACCACCGCCGACATGGCCAAAACCACCTGCGCCCCTCGCTTCAGGCTCAGCGCATTGCGCGTGCCATAGGCCTGCCCCGCCCGAATTGTGGCCACATTGGAAAACCCGACCTGCACCATGAATGTGATCGCTGTCAGTTGCAGCGCAATCCCGTGCGCCGCCAGTTCCGCCGTGCCGATCCAGCCGACCATTACGGCGGATGCGGTGAACAACCCGCTCTCGGCCAGATTGGTCATGCCAATCGGCCAGCCCATCTGGAACACCGCGCCAAACGCCTCGCGGTCAATCCGCCAGAACCGCTGGAACATCGCGTGTTCGGGCAGCTTGCGCATGATATAAATCGCCAGGGCAATGAACGACAGGCTTTGCATCACCAAGGACGAGATCGCGGCGCCTTCCACCCCCAGCTCGGGCGCGCCAAAGTTGCCGAAAATCAGCGCGTAATTCACCAGCGCATTCAGCACCACGGCGCTCAATGTGATCCACAGTACAATTCCGGCCCGCTCCAGCGCTGCCAGATAGTTTTTCAGCACCATCACCAGCAGGGCTGGTAATGTGCCCAGACAGGTGATGCGCAAATATTCCTGCGCGATTTGCGATATTTCAACGTCCTGCCCCAGCAGGATCAGCAACGGCCCGGACCACCACATCAGCGGCAGCACCGCCACGCCGTAAACCAGCGAAATCCACATGCCCATGCGGGTGACACGGCGCACCTGTGTGCCCTCACCGCTTGCCTCTGCACTGGCCACCATCGGCGCCACCGCAAAGGCAAAGCCCGAGCCCATGATGAACAGCAAAAACCAGAACGAGCCAGCAATGGTCACCGCCGCCAGCGCCTTGATATCATACCAGCCCAGCATCAGCGTATCGGTCATATGAATAGCAAACTGCGCCAGATGGCTGCCGATCAACGGCAGGCCCAGCAGCAGCGTGGCGCGAGCATGCGCGCGGTATGTCATATCTGTTGCCATGAGCTAGGCTTAGGGCAGAAAAATGGCTCTGGCAAGCGGCAGGTTTTTAGGCGGGGTGGATCGCAGAGACCGGCAATGCCCGCATCATCCAAACCACCAAAGACAAAGGCCTGCCTGCCCTGCTCGATGCCGTCATAACCCACGCGGCACAGGAAACCCATTGCTATCACATGGACAAGCGAAACATGGTTGGCGATAGGTAAGCATCAAGGGAACGGCAATCACCGAGTTCATAGACTTTCGCATCTCATCAACGTTTGATGATCTTTGCTAAATGCAATTATCCAAGGGATATACATCGAACCGAGACCCTGTCCCGCATTTTAACAAGCTTTTGTCAAATGCGCCTATTTTCGAAACGGCATTATAATCAACAGCTTGTGCCGCAGATTCCAGCCAACCAGTGATTGCACCGRTTGCAGCAATCGAAGGCACTTCTTCTAGAGAGACCTCAGCATAACCCGCCTYWTMSKSYKMSMMTSKRMGSRTMYCCWYMWACCYCRSWYWWRKGRRCCMCYRMMGSCTGACGCCGGTAGCATCCCGTTTGGAATGTAATTCCAGGTACTGCATGATGATCTCGTCGGTCACATTCCCCGATGTTGTC
>NVTS01000140.1 GCA_002732995.1 Marinosulfonomonas sp.
TGATGGGTAAATACCACCCGCACGGCGATAGCGCGATCTATGACGCGCTGGTGCGCATGGCGCAGGATTCCTCGATGTCGCTACCGCTGCTGGACGGCCAAGGCAACTTTGGCTCGATGGATGGCGATAACGCGGCTGCGATGCGTTATACCGAAGTTCGGCTGGATAAACCTGCGGCGTTTCTGACTGCCGATCTGGACAAAGACACCGTCGATTTTCAGGACAATTATGACGGCAAGGACCGCGAACCGAGCGTTCTGCCCGCCCGCTACCCCAATATGCTGGTCAACGGCGCTGGCGGCATTGCGGTCGGCATGGCCACCAACATTCCGCCGCATAATCTGGGCGAAGTGATTGATGCCACGCTGGCGTTGATTGAAAACCCCGATCTAACGACTGAAGATTTGATCGAATACATCCCTGGTCCTGATTTTCCGACGGGCGCGATTATGCTGGGCCGTGCTGGCGCGCGCAAAGCCTACCTCGAGGGCCGTGGCAGCGTCATCATCCGCTCCAGAACCCGCACCGAGGAAATCCGCAAGGACCGTTATGCCATCGTCATTGATGAGATCCCTTATCAGGTCAACAAGGCCGCGATGATCGAAAAGATCGCCGAGCAGGTGCGCGATGGCAAGATCGAGGGTGTCGCCCATGTGCAGGACGAATCTGATCGCAACGGTGTGCGCGTGGTGATTGAATTAAAACGTGATGCCACCCCTGAAGTGGTGTTGAACCAGTGCTTCCGCTTCACCCCGATGCAGACCTATTTCGGCTGCAACATGCTGGCGCTGAACGGTGGTCGGCCCGAAACCCTGACCCTGCGCCGGTTCCTGACTTCGTTTATCTCCTTCCGCGAAGAAGTCGTGGCACGGCGCACCGCGTATGAATTGCGCCGCGCCCGCGAGCGCAGCCATGTGTTGTGCGGTCTGGCCGTGGCCGTGACCAATGTCGATGAAATCGTCGCCACCATCCGCGCCTCGGCCGATCCCGCCGAGGCCCGCGCCAAATTGATGGATCGCCGCTGGCCCGCCGGTGACATCCTGGAATATATCGCGCTGATTGATGATCCGACCCACAAGGCCAATGACGACGGCACCTACAACCTGTCCGAAACCCAGGCCCGCGCCATTCTGGAACTGCGCCTGCAACGTCTGACCGCGATGGGTGTCAAAGAGGTCACCGACGAGCTGCAAACACTGGCCGCCGCGATCCGTGAATACCTTGATATCCTGCGCTCGCGCACCCGCATCATGGAAATCATCAGCAACGAGCTGACCGAAGTGCGTGAGAAATTCGCGGTGCCGCGGCGCACCCAGATTGTCGACTGGTCCGGTGATATGGATGATGAGGACCTGATTGAAAAAGAGGACATGGTGGTGACCGTCACCTCCGGCGGCTACATCAAACGCACCCCGCTGGGTGATTTCCGTGCGCAGAAACGTGGCGGCAAGGGAACGGCTGGGATGAAGACCAAAGAAGAGGACGTGATCACCAACCTCTTTGTCGCCAACACCCACACCCAGCTTCTGTTCTTCAGCACCGATGGCATGGTTTACAAGCTGAAAACATGGCGTCTGCCCCAAGGTGGGCGCACCGCCAAAGGCAAAGCCATCGTCAACATCCTGCCGATCCCCACAGGGGTTTCTGTCGCCGCGATCATGCCGGTGGATGCGGATGAGGACGACTGGGGCGATTTGCAAATCTTCTTTGCCACTGACGCAGGTGATGTGCGCCGCAACGCGCTGTCGGATTTCACCAACGTGCGGGCCAACGGCAAAATCGCGATGAAGCTGCCCGAAGGCGTCAAAATGGTCAAYGCCCGCATCTGTAACGAGGACGACGACGTGATGCTGTTCACCGCTGGCGGGCGCGCCATCCGCTTCCCGACCACAGCGGTTCGCGTGTTTAAAGGGCGCGACAGCACCGGGGTGCGCGGGATCAAGCTGAAGGATGGTGAAAAAGTCGTCTCGATGTCGATCATCCGCCATTTCGAGGCTTCCTCGGAAGAACGCATCGCCTACCTCAAAATGCGCCGTGCAGCAGCGGGTGCAGATGATACCGAGGTCGAGGATGAAGAAGCGGGTGATGGCACCATCACCCAGGAACGTTTCGATGAAATGCAAGCGATTGAAAATCTGATCCTGACCATTACGGCGGGTGGTGCTGGCAAACTCTCGTCCTCTCACGACTATCCCGTTCGCGGGCGTGGCGGCATGGGCGTGGCAGCCATGGACAAGGCGATGCGCGGTGGTGAGTTGGTCGCGTCCTTTGCTGTGGAAATGGAAGACCAGATCATGCTGGCCACCTCCAAGGGCCAATCGATCCGCTGCCCGATTGCCGGCATCTCGTTCCGCTCGCGCAGCGCTGGCGGCGTCAAGGTGTTTGACACAGCCAAAGGCGAAAAGGTGGTCTCGGTCGCATGGATCGCCGAAACAGATGATGACGAAGAAGCAGACAACACCGACGAATAACACCTCTACCCGCTTCTTCTTTTCATAAATACCTCACGGGGGTGCGGGGGTGTGAAACCCCTGCTCCTGCCCTAACCCACAGGCGCGATCATGACAAATAAACTCCACATCATTGGCGGCGGCATGGCCGGTGCCGAGGCTACGTGGCAAGCCGCCAACATGGGCGTGCCCGTGGTAATCCACGAGATGCGCCCCAAAGTCGAAACTTTCGCCCATCGCACCGGTAATCTGGCCGAAATGGTCTGCTCCAATTCCTTCCGCTCGGATGATGACGAGGCAAATGCCGTTGGTCTTTTGCATTGGGAAATGCGCCGCGCGGGTGGCATCATCATGGCGGCAGCAGACGAACACGCCCTGCCCGCCGGATCAGCCCTTGCGGTGGATCGCGACCCATTTAGCGAAACCGTCACCAAACGACTGCTGGATCATCCGCTGATCAGCGTCGAGGCCGGCGAAATCACCGCCCTGCCCGAAGATGGTCACTGGATCATCGCCACAGGCCCGCTGACCACAACCGCCCTTGGTCAATCCATTGCAACGGAAACCGGAAGTGACCAGTTGGCATTTTTTGACGCCATCGCCCCGATTGTTTACGCCGACAGCATCAACATGGACATCGCGTGGATGCAGYCGCGCTATGACAAGGGCGAGACCGAGGCCGAGCAAAAGGCCTATCTGAACTGCCCGATGGACAAGGCGCAATACGAGGCGTTCATCGACGCGCTTCTGGCGGCGGACAAAACCGAATTCCATGAAGGAGAAACAGCGGGGTATTTCGACGGCTGCCTGCCGATTGAAGTSATGGCYGARCGYGGCCGCGARACYTTGCGMTKKGGSCCKATGAARCCMGTTGGSCTRACCAACGCACACCGCCCCGATGACAAGGCCTATGCGGTGGTGCAACTGCGTTACGATAATGCCTTAGGAACGCTGTTCAACATCGTGGGATTCCAGACAAAAATGAAATACGCGGCGCAAACCGAGGTGTTCAAAATGATCCCCGCGCTGGAAAACGCCAGTTTTGCGCGCCTTGGCGGTATCCACCGCAACACCTTCATCAATTCGCCCACTTTGCTGGACGATAATCTGCGGCTGAAATCCCGCCCCAACATCCGGTTTGCGGGCCAGATCACCGGCGTTGAAGGCTATGTTGAATCAGCCGCCATGGGCCTTTTGGCGGGCCGCATGGCAGCGGGTGAAATTCTGGGGAAACCTGTGCAAACACCGCCTATCGACACGGCCATGGGCGCATTGGTCAACCACATCACCGGCGGGGCCACCGCCAAAACATTCCAGCCAATGAACGTCAACTTTGGCCTGTTCCAACCGATTGACGCCAAACACGGACGCAAGAACCGCAAAAGCCGTTACAAGGCCTACACGGATCGTGCCAAGTGCGCATGGCAGGAATGGCTGGACGGATAAGGTGATGATCCGCTAGGTTTTATCGCATGAGCAATGATAAATTCCTCGATAAAGCCTACGATCTGGATGGTGAAGCGCAAACTCGGTCGCATTACGATGACTGGTCAGCCAGTTATGACGCCGAAATCAGCCGTAACGGTTATGCCACCCCTGCCCGCATCGCCGCAGCCCTTGCATCCGCCACACCGGACAAATCCACCGCCATTCTGGATTTTGGCTGTGGCACAGGCATGTCCGGCAATGCTTTGGGCCGCGCCGGTTTTTCGGYGATTGACGGGGTGGATTTATCACCGGATATGTTGGCCCAAGCCCGCAAAATAAATACCTACCGCCGCCTGAATGTGATTGAGCCTGATGCCCACCTGCCGTTAAAGGTTGGCGACTATTCGGCTATCGTTGCCTGCGGGGTGATAGGTGCCGGTGGCGCATCATTAACAACTTTTGATGTGTTGATGGCATTGCTGCCCAAGGACGGGCTGTTGGCGTTTWSAWTWRAYGACCACWCGCAGCAAGACCCTGCCTATGAGACCAAACTGCAAACCTACCTGCGTGCCCAAACCGTAAAATTACGCCACCGCGAACATGGGGAGCATTTGCCCGGGATTAACCTTGGTGCGGTTGTCTATGTGGTCGAAAAACTGTGAACCTCACCACCCGTTTCGCCCCGTCCCCGACCGGCCCGCTGCATCTGGGCCACGCCTATTCGGCGTTGCTGGCGTATGACATGGCTAAAGCGGCGGGCGGGCAGTTCCTGTTGCGCATCGAGGATATTGACCAGTCCCGTGCGCGCCCCGAATGGGAGGCGCAGATATATGACGATTTGCACTGGCTGGGGCTGGAATGGCCCGAGCCTGTGATGCGCCAATCCGGCCGCATGGCCGTCTACCAACAGGCGTTGGCACAGATTAAGGCCAAAGGCCTGCTCTATCGCTGCACCTGCAACCGGCGTGATATCGAGGCAGCGATTGCTGCACCGCAAGAAGGGGCGCCTGCCGCGTATGGCCCCGACGGGGTGATCTACCCCGGCACCTGCCGCAAGCTTGATCGCCCTGATAAGGATGCGGCCCTGCGTCTGGATACAGGAGAGGCCAGCCTTTATCTGGGGGCGCTGGAGTTGTCTTTTATCGAAACGGGTCCGGTACATACAGGGCAACAAACAATCACCCCGCATGAATTGATCCATAGTGTTGGCGACATCGTGCTGGCGCGGCGTGATATGGGAACCTCCTATCACCTGTCCGTGGTGCTGGATGACGCCGCCCAAGGCATAACCGATGTGATCCGTGGCGAGGATCTGTTCGAGGCCACCAAAATCCATGTGCTGCTGCAAACGCTGCTGGATTTACCTACGCCCACCTATCACCACCATGCCCTGATCCGCGATGATGCGGGCAAGCGCCTTGCCAAACGCGACGACGCCCGCGCCATTGCAAAATACCGCGCGGACGGGGCAACGCCTGCGGATATTCGCAAGATGATCGGGTTGTAGTTTGCGTCTACGGTAGCGCACGCCAAGGTTTTGGCATAATAACCCAGGGGTCATTCACATAGTCCAGCCCGTCAAACGCCATGCCCGATGTTTCACCGTTTTTCACAAACTTGAACCGCACAACCGGCACATCGGTTTTGAAATATTGCAGCACATTCTTATACCCCCCCGGAAATTCGCGTAGCACAGCATCCCCGTTCTGCAACTGGCCAGTGGTGGTATATATCAGCAGCGCACGGGCTTGCGCCTTGCTTCCGGCAGCATCTGTGGATGCTTTGGCATCACCCGAAACCCGTTCAAGCAGGCTTCGCGTGCCATCCTCGATGCAAGTGTTGTTCAGGTTGCGCAGGATCACGTTGATGTTTTGCTGACGAACAGGGCGCGGATCAGATTGGGAGTATCCGAAACTCTGTGTATGAGGCTTAGCCCATGCGGGTTTCACGGGTCATCTGTTGAACCGTTCGGGGTATAGGATAGCGAATTGGTTGCG
>NVTS01000141.1 GCA_002732995.1 Marinosulfonomonas sp.
AATGGCATTGAACCCCATGCCTACCTGAGCGCAACACTCTCGGCCATCGTCAACGGCCACAAACAAAGSCAGATAGATGATCTCCTGCCTTGGAATTACGTCGCAGCCGTGTGATCGGCGCATCGCTTACATTCTTTTGCAAGTTTCATAAAGGCTTTGATGAGTTTTTGTTCTTTTCGATCGCGAAGGCAGATTAGCGATTCACTCATGACTGGGCAGGGGGCCGGCAAGGGGATTTTAAATAATCTTTCGTCGGTTCCGAATTCGGCTGTTGAGACAAAACCGATGCCGGCGCCCGATGCGACCACTTCTCGGACACCTTCGCGGCCCTCGGCTTCAATAAGCGGCTTCAGGATTGAACCGGCGCTTGCGGCCGCGGTTTCAAGCTTTTGTCGCGTTTTTGACCCTTGTTCACGCATAACCAGGTCGCACCCTGCAAGATCGCTATAGGAGTTGATCTCAATACCGTCATATCTAGAATCTTTTGCCGCAAAAGCGATAAGTGGGGTGGAGCCCAACGGCAAAACATCCCAATCATCTTTTTCCGGTAATTCACCTAGTACTCCGATGTCCGCGTCATAAGCGTACAGTTCAGAGACTACGTCAGTAGTGTTACCTACACGAATGTTGACGTGTATTTTGGGATATTTATCCCTGAAACTGCTTAGGATGGCTGTAATGTGATATGCGGAGTCAACAACAAGTCGTAGGGTGCCGGAATTAAAAGCATGTGCTTCAGAGAGAAAATCCCTAGCCTGTTGCTCTCGGTCAAATAATTGATTGGTGATTTCCAACAACTCGGCACCCTTTTTCGTAACTATTACACGACGTTTGCTGCGATCAAACAAAAGGATGTCATATTCTTCTTCCAGCTTGCGAACCTGGTCCGAAATGGCGGGCTGCGTCAGGAATAATGCTTCGGCGGCACGCGAGAAACCGCCGCAAATAGCGACATAGTGAAAAGCTCGCAACTGCACGTATCTCATCGGTAGTTCTCCAAAAACATCTTGAAGCCTAGAGAATCAGCTAAGCTTATACAACTATACGATTATCCGATTTTATAAATACATCGAATCAACGGATAGTGATGGCGACTGCGAATACATTCGCACTGCCTAAAGGGTGCTAACCATGCCTAATTCGTCAACTCGGCTCGAATCTCCACTGTTGGGTGAACCGTATCTATTAACGCCGGGCCCGCTAACCACCTCTGCGAAAGTAAAGCAGGCGATGTTGCGCGATTGGGGTTCTTGGGACAGTGAGTTTCGCGCGTTAACTTTGGAAATGCGCACATCGTTGCTGGAATTGACTGGTGACACCAAGGGTGAACTGGATTGTGTACCAATGCAGGGCAGCGGTAGTTTTTCGGTTGAAGCAATGCTCGCATCATTTGTACCGCGCGACGGTAAAGTTCTTGTACTAAGCAATGGTGCCTACGGTCAACGCATTGCGCAGACGCTTGTATATCTGAACCGCGATCACACGGTGATGGACAAAGGTGATTACATACCGCCACGCGGCGACGAAGTTACTGCGGCGCTAGAGATAGATTCATCGATCAGTCATGTTGTAGTCGTGCATTGCGAGACAAGTTCCGGCATTCTTAATCCGGTCAAAGAAATCTCCGACGCGGTCGACGCGTGTGGCCGCAAACTTCTGGTCGATAGTATGAGCGCATTCGGTGCTATCCCGCTGGATATCAACGAAGTCAACTACGTGGCGATGGTATCTTCGGCCAATAAATGTATCGAGGGTGTGCCAGGGTTTGGGTTCATTATTGCGAAGAAAGATGAACTCGAAGCGGCCAAGGGGCGCAGCCATTCGCTTAGTTTAGATATTCATGCGCAATGGACGCATATGAATAAAACCGGTCAATGGCGGTTCACACCACCGACCCATGTTATGGTGGCGTTTGTCGAAGCATTACGTGCCCACAAAGCCGAAGGCGGCGTTGCTGGTCGCGGTGGACGCTATACCAAAAACCGTGACGTCGTGGTTGAGGGTATGCGCGAATTGGGGTTCGAAACCCTGTTGAAAGACCGTTGGTTGTCGCCAATCATTGTAACTTTCTTCTGCCCTGCACATAAATCCTTTTGCTTTGACAAATTCTACGCACTTCTCAAAGCGAAAGGATTTATCATCTACCCCGGAAAACTAACCGTAGTTGCTAGTTTCAGAATTGGCTGTATCGGCCATATGGACGAACATGTAATGCGTAAAGTTGTTGCCGCAGCAAAAGAAGCCCTTGCCGAAATGGGCGTTGACTCCGCTGTGCCACCTGAGAAAGCCCTAGTTGAACGAGCCAAGCTCGCGGCCTGATATCCGAAAAGGAAAACATAGATATGAATGATCAAACACCTGTTGTTGCGAACGACCGTACATACGCAACACCGAAAACAACCGCGATCGCAATTTGCCTCGATGGATGCGAGCCGGCTTACCTCGACGAAGCCATCGCTGCTGGCCTTATGCCGCATCTCAAGCGAATTAAGGCAACAGGCACAGTTCGCTTTGCGCACAGTGTTATTCCTTCGTTTACCAATCCAAACAACATGTCGATTGCAACCGGTCGTCCGCCATCAGTTCACGGCATTTGCGGGAACTACCTGTACGATCCGGAAACAAAAACCGAAGTGATGATGAATGACGTGCATTTTTTGCGTGCGCCGACAATTTTCCAGAAATTCTATGATGCAGGATCGAAAGTTGCAGTTGTCACTGCCAAAGACAAATTGCGTGCGCTTCTGGGCGCAGGTCTTAAATTTGACGAAGATCGTGCGATTTGTTTTTCGGCAGAACGCTCCGATATTTCGAATGTTGCGGAGCACGGTATCGACAATGCCAGCAAGTGGTTGGGAATGGACGTTCCGGAAGTATATTCCGCAGAACTATCTGAATTCGTATTCGCCGCAGGTGTGAAGCTTCTGGAAGAATGGAAGCCGGACGTGATGTACCTAACCACAACCGATTTCGTGCAGCACAAGTACGCACCGGGTATTAAGCAAGCGAATGATTTCTATGAGATGTTCGACAAATACCTTGGGAAACTTGATGAAATGGGCGCAGCAATTGTTATCACTGGCGACCACGGCATGAAACCAAAGCATCACGCTGACGGCTCCCCTAGCGTGATTTACATTCAGGACGTTCTTGACGAATGGCTGGGTGAAGCGGCAGCGCGTGTTATTTTGCCAATCACTGACCCGTATGTTGTGCACCACGGCGCGCTCGGTTCTTTTGCGACTGCTTACCTTCCCGAAGGTGCTGACCGCGCAGACATCTTGAAGCGTCTTTCCGAAATCGATGGCATTGAAACTGCCATCACACGTGAAGAAGCTGTTATACGTTTTGAACTTCCAGCTGATCGCATCGGTGATATAATTCTGACATCCGGTGAAAATATTACCATCGGCACATCCGAACATCGCCACGATTTGGCAGCCTTGAACGAACCACTTCGTTCACACGGTGGTCTTCACGAACAAGTTGTGCCGTTTATCGTCAACCGTAAAATTGACCTTGGTGACGCGCCAGAGCTTCGTAACTTTGACGCATTCTTTTATGCAACTGCCGCTGCGGCACAATAAGATTGGCACTGAAATGGCTACACAACCTTTTGAATTGCGCCATGAGGGCATGCGTATCGGTGGAGAGAAAGTCTTCACCGACGACGTCATTGAAGTAACATACCCCTATACCGATGAAGTGGTCGGAACTGTGCCTGCGGGCAGAGCCGAACATGCCGCGCTCGCCTTTGAGGTTGCTGCAAACTATAAGCCAACTCTCAGCCGTTATGAGCGTAGCAAAATTCTGCAACGTGTTGGTGAACTGATAGGCGAGCGACGCGAATATCTTGCGAAATGGCTAACGTTGGAGTTGGGAATTTGCCATGAGCACGCCATTTACGAGACCAGGCGCGCCCAAGATGTTTATCAATTTGCCTCGCACCAAGCGCTAAATGATGACGGTGAAATTTTTTCTTGTGACCTGACGCATAATGGCAAAGCACGCAAGATATTTACCAAGCGYRAGMSSGTWRSSKSSWKWTSYKYGATYRSACMSKYKMACYMTCYKTKMAMYWKKKYKARYMWSWRMAYRGSRMMGKSCRTKRYSRSSRRYARKYGNATGGTYGWGAAGCCAACTGAGCTGACACCGTTAACAGCGATTGCGCTTGCCGACATCATTTATGAAGCGGGCCYTCCACCCGAAATGTTGCAAATCGTGACTGGTTGGCCAAAAGACATTGGCGAGGAGATGATGATCAACAAAAACATCGACATCATCACCTTTACGGGTGGCGTTTCGGTGGGCAAGTTGATTGCGTCAAAGGCTGGATATACGCGCCAAGCGCTTGAACTCGGCGGCAATGATCCCCTTATCGTATGTAACGATCTTTCGGATAAAGATCTGGAAAAAGCCGCAGTAATTGCTGTGGCTGGCGCGACGGGTAATTCAGGCCAGCGTTGCACCGCGATTAAACGCATTTTGGTTCAGGAATCTGTGGCCGATAAATTTGTACCGATGGTTTTGGTCAAAGCTAAGGCGATCAAATTCGGTGATCCGCAAGATCCCGAAACAGAATTGGGCTGTGTTATAAGCTCAAAAGCGGCGGAATTGTTTGAGAACCGTGTTTTGCAGGCCGAAAAAGAGGGCGCTGTAATATTGTATCACCCCGGCCGTCAAGGCGCGTTACTGCCTCCGATTGTGGTTGATCACGTGCCGCATGATAGCGAATTGGTGATGGAAGAAACGTTCGGCCCGATCATTCCGATCGTGCGGGTTCCCGACAATGACGAAGAAGTCATGGCTATCTCAAATTCAACCGACTTTGGTTTATCATCGGGTGTTTGCACCAATGACCTGCACCGCGCCATTAACTATATCAATGGGCTTGATGTGGGCACCTGCAACATCTGGGAGCAACCCGGCTATCGTATCGAAACATCCCCCTTTGGTGGCATTAAAGACAGTGGAAACGCTGTCAAAGAAGGTGTGACAGAGGCGATGAAGTTTTTCACAAACGTGAAAACCTATTCCCTGCCTTGGGTTTAATTGGACCGTGAATAGTATCCGTCTTAATCAAGCTCTAATTTGCGTCCATTCTCGATTTTTCCTTATCGGCCTAACTGGACCAAAGCTGCATATATGGACATCTTGAGGAACATCTAGCGAACAACTTGGTGCTCTGAATTTAGCAAATACAGCGCCGCATTTTCAGTTGTGAACTTATATCCGCGCCCATCTGCGATGCGTTCAACGCTGATTGGACATTTTGGGCGATTGGGGGGGGGCACCGGGGCAAAACGCACGTGGGCGGATGCCGTCCATGATCTGCATTTGTCCTCTATGGGCTGCCGGATCAAAGGTGCGGGTCCAGCAGTGCGAGGAGTAACCGACAATGATATTCACTCTATCGCCTTTTGGCAGGGTCAGGATGTGGGGTGCCAGATGTGGCACATGCAGGCGGGTCACCTCGGATGCCCGCAATCCCGCACCATATGCTTGGGGCGAGGTGATTGACATCATCACAATTAACATGACGGGGCTGGGCGGGCACAAACATCTGCCGTCCACAAAGCCAAAGGTCGCGCGGGACAACTGCTGATTGTTCACATGACAACACCCATAAGTCATCCATCGGTATCTGAAGGGAGTATCCGAAACTCTGTGTATGAGGCTTAGCCCATGCGGGTTTCACGGGTCATCTGTTGAACCGTTCGGGGTATAGGATAGCGAATTGGTTGCG
>NVTS01000142.1 GCA_002732995.1 Marinosulfonomonas sp.
ACCAATTCGCTATCCTATACCCCGAACGGTTCAACAGATGACCCGTGAAACCCGCATGGGCTAAGCCTCATACACAGAGTTTCGGATACTCCCACATCGCGTGCAGCATTCAAAGCAGGTAGGCGAGAAACATAGTCGGATTCGGACATGTTTTTGATCGCACACTGGATATCTGCCATATCTTCGCACACCATCATGGCCTTGGTGTCAAAGAAATCGGCGATGTTGGGGCAGCCCCAATAGATCGGGACCGTATCGCACAGCAGTGCATCGATCAGCTTTTCAGTAAAATACCCCTGCTCACGCGTGTTCTCGATGACAACGGAATAGCGGAATGGGGCCAGCCCCTCCGACTTTTTGGCAAAGGGTTTGTAGCCCCGTCCCATAACATCAATATCTTGACCTGTCTCGCGGCTCCATTGCACCAGATCATGCCGCAATTTGTGGCCGGATTGTTTTTTCTTGGAGGACGCAATCAGTGAACACATGGCATGTTTGGTCATATCGGTTTCTTTCCATTGCGGCACCCACGAGCCGCCAAACGGAAAAAACACAGAATTGGGAACCTGCGCGAGCAACAGGCTATCGGACGTCAATATACGGTGAAATCGACGGTGGAATAGATTTGTCAGGGCCATGTACCGGCGATGTATTGCGCGGGGTTCAAGTATCATGACCGAAACCCGTGCCCTTGTCCCAAAAGAGGGGCGAAGATACAGCGATTTGTGAGGCAGCGTCAGCAGATGATCGGTCGGCAACAGATCGGCAAGCGTCTGCCCTTCAATCTTCGGCGGCACACCGAGCGGCCAATGCAAGTCTGACAAAGGCAGGCGAGAAGGTATCATTCCTAGTTTCTGTCGATAAGGCAGAACACAAACTCTGGGTTGTTGATAATCCATATGTTCCAATTCACCTTGCTTTTGACGACCAGCGGCACGGCTGCAAAGCGCTGCGCAAAATAGTTTCTTGGTGCACGCCATCCTTGCGCATAATAAATCTGCTCACTGTTCATCCCTCTCATACCCAGACAATAATGTGGACCATTCAGTGTCCGACCAATTAAGCTCTGGATGTTTTGTCTCTTCCTTATTTAACGAACGTCTGAGCCGTGATAGGTTTTGCTGCTGCCAACCTGTGTTTCTACGGCGTCGGCATTTGTCAAAATCAATCAGCCAAACTTGCATATCAGCATCTAGCAAAATGTTGCGGCAGTTCAGGTCCGAATGATAAACACCCAGTGCATGCATCTGACGGATAACGCCACCAATCTTTGACCATATGGGCAGGGCAAGCGGAGTTTCCAGCAAAATATCTGCCAATGGGCGCGCCTGTGGAATTCGCTCGGTAATCAGACCGGCACGGTAGCACAGGCCCGAAGGGACATATCGCGCTGCCACGGGCCTCGGAACCGAAAGACCACGGCTGCGCATCCACTCCAGCAAACGATATTCCCGAAAAGCACGGCTATTTTCGAACCCAAAGCGCATGTACAAATCGGAATTGAATTTCCCGATCAGCCCCCCCCTTCGAAACGGGCGTAATACCAATTCTTGCCCCTGTGCATGCAAGAAATGCGCATGACCTCTCCCCGGTGCGCTCCCGTGCACACCCGCACGACTCCGATGCCAATCCAGATCAAAAAATTGCGGACTAATCTGTGACAAAATTTGAGCATTGTAACAGATCACCTGCCCGTCGATTTTTGCCACTTCCGTTGCCTGCATTTCTTCGACCTCTGTATACTTTCAAGCTAACGATCATCCTACAGCGTAGGCCATACATGCTTTGTGAAATTTCGGAGACTGGCTCAGAACCTTAGACTAAAGGTTAATGCTTGGCTGCGCGGGTTTTCTCTGAGGTAATTTAGCAGGATATTGTACTTATTCAAGTGACGGTAATTGTATCGCCATTCAGTTTCTTTCAGGTGTAGATGGGCGTTGTTGCAAGTTTCGAGTTATGACTGAATCTGGTGTTTCGGGGGTTTGAAGGTTGGCGGCGTATCTGGTTGAATTGTTGTTGAACGACAGCATCCCAACCAAAGAAAGATACACCACCATGGAAACGCGTAACATTGTTGATTTTGCCAGTCGAGACAGGATTACGGATGCGCTGACCCAAATGCTGGGAACAGGAGGCACAACACTTGATAGCCACGGCTGTAGACTCGGGATTTGAAGGGTACATGGCGCTGTTCGCGGCGTTGCGCACGGGGCAGGGCGATCCCGTTGGCTCGCACCTTCATTCAATCGATCGGGTTCGATGTTGAGGGCGCGATGCAGGTTAGCCACACGTTTCAGGCCTGCATTCGCACCCAAACCATAGAGGCTGAGCAGCAATCGCCGGTCTCGGGTGTCACGGGGCAAAGCTTCGCGGGAATCTACCATGCGCTTTGTGCCGGATCGACGCCGGACCATTCGAGCGAAAGCTCTTGAGCAAACGTTGGACCTGCCTTCGACTCAAGCCCAGTACATTTGCCGCTGCCGTTATCGTCATTCGACGCTGAACCACCTGGCTCAAAACTTCAATCCGGTTCAGTTCTCGTTCGCTCATCAAAACCCATCCCACAGTCACACTCCAATCCTGCTTTACCAACAGGGAAGTGTGACACTTCTACTTTGCAGATGTGGTTTAACATTGCGCTTACAGGAAAAAGGCGCATAATCAGTATTATGTTACTATTTTAATATATCAAAATATAACTTATACTATATAACAATGACTTACGTAGCACACCTTACACAATAGCCTTTTCGCRAAACGGCTTGCCGTCCAGTATTCGCTCCACACTCAGGTCCGACAGATCAATCGTTTGATACGCACCACTCAGGATCAGCTCGGCAATGCCACGGCCWWCCKSWKNGCGCWTRCKSMMSACCKYGGMYKSKMWWKMSSKTCAWCARWYAMAGKTWAYGCCMRTKCRKWWSTKYRYSRWYRMKYKCGTTCTGGTCCAGCGTATTATAGGCGTAATGCCCAGCCCAGGCCGACAGAACCTTAACCGCGTCAAACCCCGGGGCGCGTTCATATAGTTTGGGCCAGATCACATCCTCGAACATTGCCAGRTCAGGCTCAAAATCGTCCGGGTCCGTGATGTGGTCATCTTCTGGCACGATGGCGCATATCCAGTGCTTGTGTTCAGGTCGTAGGTAAAAGCCGCTGTGACACACCATTAAGGGCGCATCGGGGTGGATTGCGTTAGGCGCATCAATCATAAAAACTGTGCGTTTACGGGGCTCTACGGGTAGTCCATTACCCAACATCTGCATGATGTCATTGGCCGAGGTTCCAGCCGAATTAATCACATGACCCGCAGAAATTTCGCCGAATCCTGCCAAGATAACCGTTTTGATCTGGCCTGTATCATGATCCAGTGCAACCACGCGATCCTTAATATAGCTCACCCCTTGGGCAATCGCCGCCTTTTTCAGGCCCCCCAGAAGGCTCATGTTGTCAAACCAGCCTTCATCCCGCAGACCAAAGCTGGCCAAACGGATATCATCCACATTTAGCCAGTCAAATCGCGCCTTTAACGCCTCAGGGCTTAACAATTTCGTTTGTGCCCCATGTTCACGTTGCATTTCACAAGCTTCGCGCATCGTGGCTTCGCTGGTGGTATTGCCCGCCAGAAACAGGTACCCGTTTTCCTGAAATCCAAGCGAGGCTACATCACCACCCTGCCCTAGGTATGATTTAATATTTTTAATGAATTCAATACCAAAGCGTGAAATCTTAACGTTGACCGATGTGGTAAACTGCTGCCTGATCGAGGCCACAGACAGTGCGGTCGAGGACCGACTGTAACCCGGGTCAGGTTCTACCACCAACACCCGCAGGTCTGGATCCATCCGTGACAGCCAAAAAGCGGCTGAACTGCCCATAACAGCGCCGCCAATGATCACCACATCATACCTGTTTTGGATGCCCATACCCTGCCCCATCTGTATGATTTTCTTGTAACACAGTGAATTGAAATCAAAAGTAAAAATACTATTGCTTGATTGGTTAACGCAGATTTCATATTATGGACGCTTCAATCTGGGGCAACAGATGACATCATTACTTATCCTGAACGGGCCAAACCTGAATTTGCTTGGCACACGTCAACCCGAAGTATACGGCAAAACCACTTTGGCCGAGATCGAAGCCATGTGCGCAGCCAAGGCCAAGGATTGCGGTTGCAGTGTCACTTGCCTGCAGTCAAATTGCGAAGGCGAGCTGGTAAACGCCATACAGGCCACGCGAGGCACCCATGACGGGATTATCCTGAATGCGGGCGCTTATACACATACCTCTGTGGCCTTATTGGATGCGATTGCGTCGATCGACGTGCCGGTGATCGAGCTGCACCTGTCCAACATCCACGCCCGCGAGGAATTCCGGCATAAATCATACATCGCACCGGTTGCGGTTGGGCAAATCTGCGGATTTGGTCCTGATGGATACAGTTTGGCGATGGATGCGATGCTCTCCCATCTGGGGCATGCAACATGACTACAGCCTTTCTGGAGAGTGTTTGCGACGCGGATTCGGTCGAGGACCTATGGGCGCTCTATACTGCGAAAATGGCCGAATTCGGTTTTGACCGGCTGTTATATGGATTCACCCGCTTCAAAACAGCGACATCTCTGGGCGATATTCTGGATTCGCTGGTTCTGACTAACTATGACGCGGACTATATCAAAGAATATGTCGATACCGGCCTGTATTATCACGCGCCAATGCTGCGCTGGACCTTGGAAAACACCGGTGCGTGCAGCTGGAGCTGGATGGATCAGTTGGTCGATCTGGATGCCTTTACCGAAAGCGAACGCAAGGTCATTGCGCTGAACCGGGCAAAGGGAATAACGGCTGGCTACACCATTAGCTTCAAATCCAGCTCCACGCGCACCAAGGGCGGGATTGCTATGGCAGGCAAAGCAGGCCTGATGCAGAAAGATGTCGATGCGATCTGGAAAAAACATGGCCAAGAAATTTCGGTGACCAGCAATGTTGTTCATTTGAAAATCATCAGCCTGCCCTACGCCAGTTCACGCCGCGCCCTGACCAACCGCCAACGCGAGGTTCTGGAATGGGTGGGTGATGGTAAAACCATGCAGGATATCGCCACCATCATGGGGCTGACGGCGGCGACGGTGGAAAAACATTTGCGGCTGGCCCGCGAGGCGATGGATGTGGATACCACTGCGCAGGCGGTGCTGAAGGCATCATTCCAGAACCAGATATTCCTTCTAGAAGCCTAAATGCCCCAACAACCCTGTCCTTTTGTAGAGGTAAGGAATCCCATACTTTCTTTACGTAAGGGTAACGTGCATTCTAAACATGTTCCGTGAGTGGTGGCATTTAGCCTGGGAACTTCAGATCAGACCCCATGTGATTGCATGGCTAGTTGATTTGTCCGGGAAACCGGAGTTGGTCAGGAGAAGAATAATGCTTTGCTTGGCCAACACCTAATACCGCGTCCTGACCTCATCCCCATTAGGAGGGCGCAATACGGCAAAAACGGTGTGATCCTTGCCCGGATCGCACCGTTTTTTATGCCAAAAGCAATTTGCATTTAACCTGAACCGGAATTCACCCCCAGTGTGGGCGAATTCCGGTACTTATTGGGGTCGTTTGCGGGAGAGTGTGGAATCCTACGCTAAGCATCTAGGACACGTTTTCCGTAGTCGCGTAAGTCGCCGTTTGGATCAACGTATCTGTACA
>NVTS01000011.1 GCA_002732995.1 Marinosulfonomonas sp.
TGGCAGCCGGAATTTTCGAAAATTCCGACATGGAAAATTGCAATTTTCCAACTCGTTTTCTTTCAAGAAAACGCTTCAGCTGCCAACGCAAGGAATGCTCAATCTGGGCTCAAAGCAGATCAACACTTGATACGTCTATCCCTTCACCCCTTCACATCCACCACAACCCGCCCCTTGACCTGACCCTTCAAAATATCACGCCCCAACTGCGGCAGATCAGATAACGTCGCGGGCTGGATCATGCTTTCCAGCTTGTCCATCGGCAGATCCTGCGCGATCCGCGCCCATGCCCGCACACGGTTGTCATAGGGCTGCATCACGCTATCAATCCCCAGCAGGTTCACCCCGCGCAGCAAGAACGGGATCACTGTCGCAGGTAGACCCACGCCGCCCGCCAGACCCACAGCCGCAACAGATGCGCCGTATTTCATCTGGCCCAGAACCCGCGCCAGCATATCGCCGCCAACCGCATCAACACAGCCAGTCCATGTTTCCGCCTCAAGCGGGCGCTTCACTGTCTCGTTGATCTCCGCGCGGGCCACAATCTGCGTCGCCCCCAGTGATGTCAGGTACTCCGCCGCCTCTGCTCGCCCCGTCACCGCCGCCACCTCGTGMCCCAGRTTSGCCAAWAKYGCCGTMGCSACCGAGCCAACRCCSCCCGCMGCCCCYGTYACCAAMACMGGRCCATKMCCSGGCAMMASCCCGTGATCCTCSARCSCCATCACCGCCAGCATCGCGGTAAAGCCCGCCGTGCCGACCGCCATCGCTTGGCGCGTGGTCAGACCGTCAGGCAGCGGCACCAGCCAATCGGCCCGCACCCGCACCTTTTGCGCATACCCGCCCCAATGGGCCTCGCCGACCCGCCAGCCGGTCAGAACCACCTTATCGCCTGCCTTGTAACGCGGATCAGAACTGTCCTCGACTACACCGGCAAAATCAATGCCAGGAATATGCGGGTAATTGCGCACCAAGCCGCCGCCGGGGCCAATGCACAAACCGTCCTTGTAATTCAGCGTGGAATAATCGACCGCCACCGTCACTTCGGATTCCGGCAGCCGGTCAATGGAAATCTGCTGCACGGATGCGCTGGTTTTTCCCTCGTCGTTTTTCTCGACGATCAATGCGTTGRATGTCATGGTTTTATCCTTTGTGTTGCGCCTATCTTTCTGGAAGGAAAGGCAAATCCGTTTCATGGGGTTTGGCACCGGCTGCGGTTAGCATCGCATGCACCTGACCGCGATGGTGGGTCTGGTGATTAAATACTTGCACGACAAGCTGGGCATACGGGTGTATCAAAGCGGTTTCCTGCCATGCAGGATGCCACTCAAAATCCTCTTGTAAATCTTCCTGCTGCACATGCTCGCCCCAGTCAACAAAGCGCACATCCGCCGCTATGCGTGCTTGTTTTAAGCCATCCCAACCGGCAATGACTATACCACCTTCATCAGTGGGCGGCTGCCATCCGTCAAAGCGGCTCATCCACAAGGTATCACCCCACAGGATATGGGCCAGCGTGTTGTGAATGGACGCAAAAAACGCCCCCCGATCCATGCGCCGCGCCGCATCGTCCAATGTATCAGCCGCACCATAAAGATTGCGGTTTTGCCATTGGTTATAGCGGGCCATCATCTGCACATATTCGGGCGTGATCATTCCCCATACCCCTTTGGCACCGCGATATCCGGCAGCCCTTTGGCGCGTTTTTGCAAGGCGCGGCCGATCACCACGCGGCTGATTTCTGTGGTGCCATCCACAATCCGCAACATCTGCGCAAGACGGCTGAGCCGGTCCAGACCGTAGGGTTTCAACAACCCCATACCACCCAGAACCTGGGTGCAGGTATTGGCCGCGTCCACCGCCGCATCGGGCACAAAGCGTTTGGCGTGCGCTGCCATCACCGGCCCCTCATCGGTGCCCAATGCGTTGGCCGCCGCACGGTATAGTAGGCGCGACGCCTCCAGATTGGTCGAAACGTCCCCCAGCATCCACTGGATACCCTCTAAATCAAGGTTTTTTCCGCCAAACATTTTGCGCCGCGATGAATAGGCCAGCGCGATGTCCAATGCGCTCTCCATCAAGCCGCAGCACCCCGCCGCAATCGAGACCCGCGCAATGTCGATGGCCATCAATGCGCCTTGAAGCCCCTCGCCGATCGGCAGGATGATGTTGTCCTCGCTCACCACCACATTGTCGAAATACATTTCGGCCAGCGGCAGGAATTCATAGGATGGTGTGTCATAACGCGGCCCGAATGAAACCCCCTTGGCATCCTTCGGAATGGCAATCATCGCCATGTCTTTGTGGCCCGGATCATCCGAGGTTTTGACCACGGTCAGATACACATCCGCCTCATCCGCCAGCGACRCCCACGCCTTGGTGCCGTTGATCGTCCATGTGCCGTCGCMGKYYRMYMCSSMWSRYSWRKNCATGRYGSTRSYSTYYGRTCCTGATTGCGGCTCGGTCAGCGCGAAATTGGCCAGCTTGCGCCCGCTGGTCAAATTCTTGGCCCATTCTTTCTTGAACGCATCCGAGCCAAAGCCGCAGGTCGCGTAGGTGCAAATGTTATGCATCGACAGCGCGAACGCATAGGCCCCGTCGCCCTTGCCGAGCTCTTCGTAAACCCGAATGCCCTCCCCAAGTGGCAACCCCTGCCCGCCCCATTCTTCGGGTGCATATAATCCGGTCAGGCCCGCCGCCCCCGCCATCAATGACGCCGCGCGCGGCCATTCCCCCGAGGCGTTCCAGTTGTCCACATTGGGTTTGATCACATCATCGCAGTGTTGCTGTGCCGCTTCCAGTATCTTGTCTATTTTGGTGCCCATTGGTGCATCTCCCAAACTTGAGTCGTTAATTGTCTTACATTTGGATGGACCTTGCCACAGCGCCAATTGTCTGACAAATGAAATCTTATGAAAACCGATCTGGAAACCAGCCGCGAACTGTCGGTGCAAATCGCCGAGGCGATCCGTGACGCGATAATCAGCGGCACGTTGATCGTGGACGAGCGTCTACCAAGCGAGGCGGAACTGAGCGATAAATTCAAAGTCTCCCGCCCCACAGTGCGCGAGGCGCTGAAACGTCTGGCGGCGCAAAACCTGATCCGCACCCAGCGCGGCGCGACCGGTGGCGCGTTTGTCAACCGGCTGCGGTTCGAGGATGCTTACGGGCAGCAAATCACCACCTCGACCCTGCTGCTGTCAATGAACGATGTGAATTTTGAAACTGCCTGCGAGGCACGGTTCACGCTGGAGCGCGCCTGCGCACCGCTGTCTGCCAAACGCCGCACGCCGGATCATCTGGCGACCATGCGGGCCGAAATCCACCGGCAAGGGCAGCCTGGTCTGTCTGACGAGGGGTTCTGCGCCTCTGACGTGGCCTTTCACCGCGCTCTGGTCGATGGGGCGGGCAATCCGGTGCTGTCCTACCAGTTGGCCGGCGCAATCGAGGCGATTGAGCCGTTGATGAACATGATCACCTTTTCGGCGCGATCCCGTGAACGGATCGTGGTGCTGCATACCGAAATTGCCGATGCCATYGAGGCGCATGATGGCGCGTYGGCCGATGGCGCGTTGCAGGCGCTGGCGACCTATACGATGACACTGGCGCGCGATGTCGCGGCCGCAAAANGCGGTTAACTGTCGATTAACCATAATAGCGCAGATTACCTGGTATGAGTTATCAACAATCCCCCCTGTCGCCTGATATCTGGCTGCGCGAAGTTTTTACCTCGAAAGCGGTTCAAAGAGGCGAAGTGATCCGCCGCAAAATCCGTGACATCGAGCGCTTTGCCGGTTTGGAGGTTTTTCGCAAAGAATTACAGCGCCGCGGCTTTCGGGCAATCGAGAACGGCGGCCAAATCATTGTCTTTTGCAATCAGGAACCAATCCGATATTTCACCTAGGCCTGTTTTCTTTCAAAGAAAACAAACTGAAATCTTGCAAAGATTTCACCCCGCCCGGCATTCAGCCAATTCCCGCCTGATACACTTTTACCTGTGCCACGCCCACGCTATATTAATGTCGTGAGCATATTTCCCAAGTTGATTGAAAGTGCGCGCGCCCAACCTGCAAACTTATTTCAACGTCGCGGAGCATCCGTGCCGGTTTCTGATGTTGCGGATAATTACCTGCCCAAAAGCGGTAAAGCCCAGTTCCCCCCTTTTCAACGCGACCCAATCGCCCTATATATAAGTTGTCCTTCGGGACTATGGACATAAATGCCCATGTAATAAGCGGATCGGACCCGGGGGCGGTACCCGGCGACTCCACCAAACATCCTTCTTTGGGGATCATGGGGTCGAAACAGGATCGACGAACGTCTAAAGATGCAAGCTTTGTCTCGGTGAGTTACCACCGTTATCGGTACATAAAAGCTAGTTGCAAATGACAACAAAGCTCCAATGGCTCTGGCTGCGTAAGCGGTCCGATCTATTGAAATCTTAAGTCCTTACGCTTAGCAGCCTAAGGCGGGGTTCGCAGGCACCTGGCAACAGAAGCCTGCACTTACCTTTCTTCATGATTGAGCCCCCACACCTATTGGTGTAAGCCTTCACAATTATACAATCGGAGGATTCATGCCCATATCAGACCTTTGATTTCAATCTGGATATGTCTGACCCGCGCAAGGCTGAGGCCAGAGCCGCAAAGGGGCAACAGTTTTTCTGGATAAAAATAACTTTTACGTGTCCGAAAAATTACCAAAATGCCCTCGGAAATGAGATTGTCATTAAGAAGCAATGGAACCGTGAAGGGAATATGACGCAGACGACGATGGGCGGCAAAATAAAAAGGACCACATAGCGGTAAAAGAATTGGGTGGCACACCGAATAAGACCCATGAATTTTTCCGGGTTCTGCTTGAGAATGGTGGAATCAATGCAGCCGCAAAAACACTGTTTCTTTTTGACAATGATAAGGCGGGGAGGAGTTCACACAAGGCACTATGCAAGTCCTCACCCGAAGAAATACCCACTAAAATTTCTTTAAACGCCTATGCATGGGCATTGCCATTCACTGAGGACTTCAAGAGGTTTACCAAGGCATATGATATCAAAAATGATCAAGCCTTTTTCACTACCGAATTCCTTTACCCAGCAAGTGACGCGTCTAAATTATGTGCTGAACTACTTTCCGGCAACAAAACCGGCGACATTTTGAGTTGGAAAAAATGCATTCATGGCGATTACAATAATTCGCTAAGCCAAACAAAGTCTGTAGATATGAGAAACGCCGCCGAAAAAACGCCCGATTGGCTCTTTGCTCGTGGTGTTCCTAATGACCATAAGGAACCGTTTTCAAACGAGGTTCTAAACAGGGGTTTTGACACCACGGACATTGATAACCTTGTTGCAATAGTCATAAAAACACTTGGGGCAAAACCAGATAGCGACCATTAGACGATCCACCCATTGACTCGCCCCAGTCTCTGTTTGATGGATGGGTATTATGTGCCCTCCAGAAAACACCCCCACCCCGTCATTGCGCGAGGCCACCCGGGTTTTTGCCCGCATTGGCCTGCTGTCCTTCGGTGGCCCCGCTGCCCAAATTGCCGTGATGCACCGCGAGTTGGTCGAGGAACGCCCGTGGCTGACCGAACAGCAGTTCCTGAACGCGCTGTCATTCTGCATGCTGCTGCCCGGCCCCGAGGCGACGCAAATTGCCACCTATRCCGGTTGGCGGTTGCACGGGGTGCGTGGCGGGTTGATTGCGGGGCTGCTGTTCGTGGTGCCCGGTGCGTTGGTGGTGCTGGCTTTGTCGGTTGGCTATGCGCYCTAWGGTAAAATCCCGTGGGTCGAGGCGATGTTTATGGGGGTCAAGGCCGCTGTGGTKGTGATCGTGATCGAGGCGCTGTTGCGGGTGGCGCGAAAGGCGTTGAAAGGCTGGGCGCACTGGATCATTGCAGCCCTGTCGTTCATCGGCATCTTTTTCCTGACCCTGCCCTTTCCGCTGATCATCTGCATGGCCGCCCTTTACGGCTACGCCACCCAGCGCAGCAGCGACGACCCGCCACCGCACCCAAAGGGTGCCAACCCGTTGCGCACCATTGCTATTTGGCTGGTGATCTGGTGGACACCGGTGGCTGTATTGTGGGCTATGGGTGCTACGTTCCTAACGCAAATCGGCGTGTTTTTCGCCAAACTGGCGGTCGTCACCTTTGGCGGCGCCTATGCGGTGCTGGCCTATATGACCCAGGCGGCGGTGTTCGAGCACGGCTGGCTAACCACGCCGCAAATGATGGACGGGCTGGGGTTGGCCGAAACCACGCCGGGGCCGTTGATACTGGTGACCGAATTCGTCGCCTTCATGGCGGGGTTTGGCCAATACGGCATCGGCATGGGAATCGCGGCGGCCCTGCTGGCGCTCTGGGTCACCTTCGTGCCTTGCTATCTGTGGATATTCACCGGCGCCCCCTACATTGAATGGATCGCCACCCGCCCGCGCCTGTCGGGTGCATTATCGGCCATCACCGCCGCCGTGGTCGGGGTGATCCTGAACCTGTCACTGTGGTTCGCGCTGCATGTGTTTTTCGGCAGCGTCACAACCGTTAAACATGGCCCCGTCACTCTGTTCACCCCGGRTTTGGCCACGCTGGATTGGCGTGTGGTGGTCTTGGCGCTGCTCTCTGGCGTAATGATCCTGCGGCTGCATATGGATTTGCTAAAGGTCTTGGCGCTGGTTGCCATCGGCGGCGTGGCGCTGTCGCAATTTTGAGCGCTTTCCCCTTACCCTTCACGCCAGAATCGCTTATGCTTCATGCATCATCCGCCAAAGGGGCCGCCAAGCATGTCTTCAGACACCATCGACTATGGAAACCTGATGCACCGCGCCATGCGGTCCTTGATCAAGGAAGTGTTGAACGATATTGCCAAAGACGGCCTGCCCGGCCAGCACCATTTCTTTATCACCTTTGACACAATGCACCCCGATGTGGAAATCGCCGATTGGCTGTCGGACCGCTATCCGGGCGATATGACCATCGTTATCCAGCACTGGTTCGATAATCTGGATGTTGGTGATGTCGGCTTTGCCATCACCCTGAATTTCGGCGACAACCCCGAACCGCTGTATGTCCCGTATGATGCGATCGTCACCTTTGTTGATCCTTCTGTTGAGTTCGGCCTGCGATTTGACAGTGGCGAAGACGGTAAAAAAGGCGCCGAGGTGGTGTCGATTGAAACAGCCGAACATGAGGACGTTCCCGAAGCCCCGATGGTTGAGGCCCTTGATGACGACGAGCCGCCCAAAGACGCCGAAGTCGTCAGCCTGGACAGTTTTCGCAAGCCGTAATCCAGCATCGCAAGAATTTTGGTAACACGTTGATCGCATGATAAAAAACATTCCGCTATTTTTACATCAAGCCATAAGCAACCCCGCCGGTGTCGGGGCTGTTATCCCTTCAAGCCGCTCACTTGGGCGTTTGATGGCGGGCCAGATTGATCCGATGAACGGCCCTGTGGTCGAAATCGGCCCGGGCACAGGCGCAATCACCCGTCAAATACTGGCCGCAGGCATTTCACCGCAGAACCTTACGTTATTTGACATGAGCCAAGGTTTTTGTGAGCGCCTGAAGCAGCAGCATCCAGATGTCAGCGTTCATAACCGGATGGCACAGGATATGGCCAGCTTGGGCATTGCCGACCTTGGGGCTGTGGTCAGCGGCCTGCCATTGTTGAACATGCCGATCAATGTGCAAATGGATATCGCCAAATCTGTATTTTTGGCCCTAAAACCCGGCGCACCGATGATCCAGTTCACCTACGGGACCAAACCGCCGCTGGCCCCCGAAGTGCGCAGAGAACTGGGGCTGGAGTGGTCCTGCAGCCGTCGAATATGGTTTAATCTGCCGCCAGCCACGGTATATGTGTTCAATCAGCCGGAATAACTTTGGTTTTCATCGGCCTGTGCCTATAAATAACTGCCGCAATTAGCCGAGGATGCCGCCATGACCCAGACCCGCACCGAAACCGATAGTTTTGGCCCGCTGGAAGTGCCCTGTGACAAATACTGGGGCGCGCAAACCCAGCGATCCCTGATGAATTTCCCGATCGGCTGGGAACGTCAGCCGATTGCTATTGTGCGCGCGTTAGGTGTGATCAAAAAGGCCTGTGCGCAGGCCAATATGGATCTGGGCAAACTGGATGCCGATAAGGGCAACGCCATTATCACCGCTGCCAGTGATGTGATCGACGGCAAGCTGGACGACAATTTCCCGCTGGTGGTGTGGCAAACAGGCTCCGGCACCCAATCCAACATGAACGCAAACGAGGTGATCGCCAACCGCGCCATCGAAATCCTTGGCGGCGAGATTGGCAGCAAAACGCCGGTGCACCCGAATGACCATGTGAACATGGGGCAATCCAGCAATGATACCTTCCCCACCGCGATGCACATCGCCACCGCCACCGCCGCCCATGACGTGCTGCTGCCTGGGCTGGCGACGCTGCATTTCGCGCTGGACGCCAAGGTGCGTGAATTTGACGGCATCATCAAGATCGGGCGCACCCATATGATGGACGCCACCCCGCTGACATTGGCACAGGAATTTTCCGGCTATGCGCATCAGGTTGCCATGAGTATCGAACGGATCAAGGGTGCATTGGTGCGCATTCACGAGTTGGCCCAAGGCGGCACCGCTGTTGGCACCGGCCTGAACACCACGCATGGCTGGGCCGAAACGGTCGCGGCGAATATGGCGCGGATCACCGGCCTGCCCTTTGTCACCGCCCCGAATAAATTTGAGGCGCTGGCGGCGCATGACGCGATGGTCGAAATCTCCGGCGCTTTGAAAACGGTCGCCTCGTCGCTCTTTAAAATCGCCAATGACATCCGCCTGCTCGGGTCCGGCCCACGCTGCGGGCTTGGCGAATTGATTCTGCCCGAAAACGAGCCGGGATCATCGATTATGCCCGGCAAAGTGAACCCGACGCAGGTCGAGGCGATAACACAGGTCTGCATTCAGGTGATGGGCAATGACGCCGCTGTTGGTTTTGCCGGCTCCCAAGGTCATTTTGAATTGAATGTCTATAAGCCGATGATGGCCTATAACGTGCTGCAATCCATTCAGTTGCTTGGCGATGCCACCGCGACATTCACCAAAAACTGCGTGGTTGGCATTGCCGCCGACAAAGGCCGGATTGATCAGCTGATGCGCGAAAGCCTGATGCTGGTCACGGCGCTGGCGCCCGAAATCGGCTATGATAACGCCACCAAAGTGGCCAAGACCGCACATGAAAACGGCACCACCCTGAAAGAAGAGGCCATCGCGCTGGGGTTTGTCGATGCTGCAACATTCGAGCGCGTGGTGCGCCCTGAAAAAATGATCGGYCCCAAAGACGAATGAACGAGATTGTAAACTTGAATCAAGCCCGAAAGACCCGCACACGTGATGACAAACGTGTAGCTGCCGATGCCAATGCAGCCAAGTTTGGCCGCACCAAGGCCGAACGCATTGCCCAAGCCGCCAGAAGTGACAAAGCCCGCAAAATGCTGGATCAACATATGCTGGACGAGGAATGAATGCGCGGCCCAGAAAACATTCGCTAACCCTGAAGGGGCACCGCACCAGTGTTNCGCTGGAAGACGAATTTTGGGATGCGTTTCGTGAAATTGCCGCGGCGCGGGGTCAGCCGATAAATGTATTGGCGGCCGAGATTGACGCGTCACGTGGGCTGGATAACGGGCTTGCTTCGGCCATTCGGCTGTTTATTTTACGCCATTACCGATCTTGATATGACGCTCAAAATCCTTTCAAAGAATTTTACCAGAATTTTTTTGAAAAATCTTGCCCTACCCCTGATCACGCGGTGTCAGTTTTAACCAAATCCCGTCTTTTGAGCGTAATGTAAGATGCGCAATCGGCACGGCTGGCCGACCAGACACCAGCTCAAACCGGTAGGCCCGCACCAACATAGACAGGATCAACGGCCCCTCGAGCATGGCAAAACCGCTGCCTGGACAGACCCTTGGCCCGGCCGAAAACGGGATATAGGCATCGCGCATACATTGCTTGCCTTCCTTGGTGTGAAACCGCGTCGGATCGAACTCATCGGGCCTATCCCAGATTTTATTGTGCCGGTGCAGATGCCACGCGGACAGGATAATTTGTGATCCTTTTTTAATCTTGCGGTTGCGAAATTCCACGGGGCAAGCTGCCTCGCGCACTGTGGCGGGCACCGGTGGATACAGTCGCATGGTTTCGCGAAACACATCGCGCGAGATGCGCAATTTTCTGACGGCGGAAAAATACGCCTTTTTCGGGTTGATCACCTCAAGTGCTTCATCTGCGACCTTGTCCTGCCATTCAGGGTATAGCGCCAACATATAGAGCGACCATGCCAGCGCCGACGCACTGGTTTCATGCCCCGCCAGGAAAAAAATCGCCACCTGATCGACCATTTCCTCGGTGTCAAAACATTTTCCGGTTTCGGGGTCCGGTGTGGTCATGATCTTGGTGGCCAGATCATCGGGGGCTGTGCCCGCGTCAATAGCGACACGGCGCTCGGCGGTGATTTGGCGGATCAAACCGCGAATGACTTCGGCGGTCTCCTTGCTGCGTTTGGAGGCGAGGTTCGGCAGCCATTTGAACTTTGGCAACAGGCTCGACATGTTGGCGAACGGCATCGAGCGTTGATAATCCTTGAATTCATCGAACACACCTGCCGCCGTTTCATCGGTGATCGGCAGCGAAAACAAGGTGCGGAAAATCACATCCGCCGCCACATGCGAGGTCATGCTCTCGACTTCGATTGGCCCCGCCTYGATTTGGCCCTCCAGCCGATCAACCGCCGCCACCGCGCTATCCCACATTTTCGGGAACACTTCGCGCAACCGGCCCCCTTCAAAGGCCGGATCAATAATGCGGCGCTGGTGTTTCCAGTCATCGCCACTGGACAGGAACAGCGAATTGCCCAGCAAGGCCGACAGACCATCCCGAATGCGGGTGGATTTTGGAAATGTTGTCAGGCTCTCGGCCAGCACGCGTTTCACAAGATCGGGCTGATTGACCATGTAGGAGCGAAAAAACGGGGTGCGGAATTCGGCCATCCACGCGCCATAAAGGTGTTCGGGCTGGGCCGACAGGATATCCTTGCGAAACAATTTGGCATGTTGCCAGAGGCTTGCATTGCGGGGGCGCGATTTTGGTTTTGGTGGTAGGGTCATTCGGTCACTGACGTATAAGGCGACGCGGCAACATCAATGCGCGATTTTGATGGCTGCCGGTCCTGATAGCGTGATTGCAGGGTTTCCGGTCCTGCGGTGATTTTGAAGTAATCATAGTCGCCCGGGCGATCAAATGCACACATATACTGAAAATGCAGCCGGAAAAATTTCCAGCGCAATTCGGCCCACCGATTGGGCGACAGGGTTTGGCTAAAGGCGGCTGAAATCACCAGCGGCCAGCGTTTATTTTCAGGGGCCACACCCGAAACCGCCACGGGGTCACACAGCGCGAAGGCACAGCCATCGCCCGGTGCCGTAACATCGACCCATGTCAGATCATCGCTGGTTGAAAGGTATTTCAGATCGGCCCGCAAGCGATAAGCGCGCGGCAGGAACGACACCATCGGAACCACCTGCCCCAGCGTTAAAAACCCCAGTTTCGGTCCATCCTTGTCCACCCTGCCCGCGCGAATCAGATCGGCCAGCACCGACACGCCGATATGGGCGCCAGATGAATGGCCAACCACCAGAACCTCGTCCACATCACTGTTCAGAGCCTCGGCAATCTCGGCGCCGAACTCCGCCATCCGCGCCTCAAGCTCCGGAGGGCTTTCACCGGATGAGCGGGCCTCGTAGGCGTAGTCATGCATCAAATAATAGGCAAACAGCTTGTTATCAATTTTGCGAAACCATCGCAGGATCACCACGATCAACGACAGGGCCGCACCCCAGCCAACCAGCCGTGCCACGGTGGGCCAATCGACCAGCACCGACACGCCCTTGGCCACATTGGCCCCGACGAACCATGCCACCAGAACCGCCAGCAGCAGTTGCAACAGCAGCATGCCGATCGGGTAAAGCGCCGCAATCACCGGCCCTTTTCGCAACCACATCAGGCGGCGCAAAGCCCCCGAGGCGATATAGGTCCATGCGGTGCGTGCCAGCACCAGATAGGTTTGTGGAATGTTCAGATCCATCGAGGTTTTGACAATGTCGGACCAGACCAGCACCTCGAAATCAGCCTGCGTTCTGGTGCCCTCGATTGATCCGGCCACATGCCAGCCATAACGCCCGCCACGGGATTTGGGGCCTTGTTTCGGGGATAGCTCGATCTTGTAGCCAGATATTTTGGCCTGATCCGCGCCTTCCTTGCGATACAGCTCTCGATACCGACGCGGATGAATCGGATCATAGCCGGGGATATAAAACACCCGACGCTTCGCAACTGTGTGGCCTTCGAGCTGCATACCCTACCTTAAAACATTACTACAGCGTTTCCRGTTCAKCTTGAAACAARAGTATCKCTTTTTGCRTTCMAGCYRCAGGCTTGAGGCAGCGAAAAGTGATTCAACAAAACTGGAAGCGCTCTTGGGGCAGTTTAGCGGATGTTTATGACAAAACTAGGGCCGACTAGCCAATGTTTTGCAATACGGGAAACGCATTCAAAAGCCATGACGAAAACAATGTAAACTGGCCCGTCGCCATCATGAGCCCGACCGTCCACAGTAACAAGCCCATAATCTTTTCAACACGATCAGTATGGCGTTTCATGAAATTCATTAGCCCAGAGAKACTGGGGAAAAATGCAGCGACGAGCAAAAACGGTATCCCCAGCCCGAAGGAGTAGGTCGCCAACAGCAATGTGCCACGTGTGACAGAGCCTTCTGTCGCGGCAATTCCCAAGATCGCGCCCAATATCGGCCCAAGGCAAGGCGTCCAGCCGAATGCAAAAGCAAGACCCATAATATAGGCACCAAATGTAGACCCGCCCTGATCACCGACTTCAATCCGTGCTTCGCGATCTAGAAACGGAATTCTCATTATCCCCAGGAAATGGGCGCCGAAAACCATAACCACCAAGCCCGCAATAATGGTAAACCCATCGCGGTTGTTCAAATAAAACTTACCGAACAGCGATGTTGTAAACCCAAGAAGCATAAACACCGTGGACAGACCAAGCACAAACGCGGCTGCAGCCCAAATCGGACGGCGACGGGGCTCGCCATCTGAGCCTGCCATTTCGCTCATCGTTATCCCGCCCATATAGGCCAGATAAGGGCCGACAACAGGAAAGACGCAAGGCGACAGGAACGACAATAGCCCTGCTGTCAATGCCACAAACATGGCTGGTAGAAGGGTCGCGTCGATAACTGTTTCTATGCCAAACATATGGGGCCTCTGGTTTTTAGTTTTTCCATCTCTACGCTATCACGCGGGCGGCGTCACCTGCACAAATGTCACATTTTCGTGGACTTGGCGCATTTAGCGCCCTATCCGTTTTACATGAACTGGGATGAAGAAATTGACGCCACCGGCATGCTGTGCCCGCTGCCGGTACTAAAGCTGCGCAAGCGGTTGCAAGGGCATGCAACGGGGGCTGTGGTGCGCCTGTTGGCGGATGATCCCGCCGCAGTGATTGATGTGGCGCATTTCTGCAATGAGCAGGGCCACGCGTTGATCGGGCAAAGCGATGCCGATCATGGGCAGGCCTATCTGGTGCGCAAAGGTTAAGTCAGGATAAGGCGCATCGCCGCCACCATCGCCGCGATGCGGATCAGCCATTTGAACAGATCAATGTTGATGTATTTCAACAGCTTGTATCCGGCGACCGCGCCGATCAGGATCACCGGCAAATATATCAAATTCAGCGTCAGGGACGGGACGGTTATCAGACCCAATTGTGCCGACAACGGCAGTTTGGCGATATTCAGCACCAGAAAGAACCAGCTGCGGGTGCCGACAAATTCGGACTTTGTTAGCCTCATTTGCAACAGGTAAATCCCGAAAATCGGCCCCGCCGCATTCGCCACCATCGACGCCGCCCCCGCCAAAACTCCGGTGATCCCTGTCATCACACGGCCCTGCATATGCGCGCGCAGGCTTTCATTCATCGCAAGGTCCAGTGCCAGCATGACAAGGATCGTCCAGCCGATGATACGCTCAAAATCGCTGTCCGGCGCAAGGCGCAGGATGGCATACCCAAGTGCTAGGCCAACCAGCGTTAACGGCACCAGCTTTAGCAAGATACCCCACTGACAGGATCGCCGGTAGTAAATCACCGCCATGATATCGGCGGCAATCAGCATCGGCAGCAACACCCCCGGCGAGGCCTTGCCCGGTATCGCCAGCGCCATCAGCAGCACCGCCAATATCCCGACTCCGCCGATAGATGTTTTGGTGAATCCGACCAGAAATGCGGCCAAACCGATATAGAAATAATGARGCGTTGAAATATCCATGCCTGACAGCCTTAGCCCGAAACGAAAAATGCCGACAAGCCTTGGCTCGCCGACATTTCATTAATCATCTTACTGTTAGTGATCAGCGCCCCAGCGACCACCAGCCCTTTTTCTTGGGCTTGTCCGATTTGGTATCGGGCTTTGGCTCGGCTTTTGGTTTCTCTTTAGGCGCTTCCTCTGCGGGTTTGGCAACCACAGGTTCAGGCGCGACCACTTCGGCAACCGGCTCAAGATCGCGGGCCTTTTTGGCCGCAGGTTTGCGCGGTGCCCGCTTCTTGGGCGCGGGTTTTTCCGCAACCGTATCTGCCGCATCATCCGCAACAGGCGCATCAGACTCGGTTTTTTTGACAGGCGCTTTACGACGACGAACCGGTTTTTTCTTCGGCTCTTGCGCCACGGCAGCGGGCTCTTCTGCCTTCTCAGCTATCGCAGGCTTGTCACCCTCGTCCGTCTTGGCAGATTTGCGCGGTGCACGTTTGCGCGGGGCGCGTTTTGGCTTCTCCTCGGCGGGTTTTTCGTCCACCTCGGGTTYTACAGACTCCGCAGCAGGTGCCGCTTCYKCRMYNTCTTTCYNCAGCGSKWTSTKYTTYSYYMWCWGSRKYCTKYKKCTKGKYCKYMSCMKTKYNCTTCTYYWYCWCSGCCRCSGCCWYKKYSWYGRCSGCGGCGGCGCTTTTTCGGTGCCGGCTCTTCGCCATTGTTATTTTGGGCGTCATTCTCGGCGTCATTCTCGGCGGCATTGTCATTCTCGGCGCCATCTCGGGCGGCTGGCACATTGTCCTCGGCGCTGGCATCCTCGGCCACAGCATCATCAATGTCATCCATAATAGACGCATCAACCGACACCACTGCCGCCGCCGGTTTCACCACGCGGCTGGCGGTTTTGAACTTCTCGATCGAGAAATCGGGCGACACAAGGAACGGGTCCGCCTCGATGCGAACAGACAGGCCATAGCGGGCTTCGATCTGGGCGATATGCTCGCGTTTGTTGTTCATCAGGTAGTTGGCAATGCCCACAGGCGCCTTCAACAGAACCTCGCGGCTCCGCTTGCGCGTGCCTTCTTCTTCCAATTGGCGCAAAATTGACAGGGCCAGATTTTCGTCCGAACGGATCAGACCGGTGCCGTGACAATGCGAACAAGGCTGGGTTGTCGCCTCGATCATACCGGGGCGCAGGCGCTGGCGTGACATTTCCATCAGACCAAAGCCGGAAATCCGGCCGACCTGAATGCGGGCGCGGTCATTTTTCAACCGGTCCTTCAGGCGCTTTTCAACCGCGATGTTGTTGCGGCGCTCGTCCATGTCGATGTAGTCGATCACGATCAGTCCGGCCAGATCGCGCAGGCGCAATTGGCGCGCCACCTCGTCGGAGGCTTCCAGGTTGGTTTTGAGCGCCGTTTCCTCAATGCTCCTCTCTTTGGTCGAGCGGCCCGAGTTCACGTCGATTGCCACCAGGGCTTCGGTGATACCGATCACAATGTAGCCACCGGATTTCAACTGAACGGTGGGGTTGAACATCCCTGCCAGATAGCCTTCGACCTGAAAACGGGCGAACAGCGGCATGGTTTCGTTGTAATGCTTCACGTTTTTGGCGTGCGACGGCATGATCATTTTCATGAAGTCCTTGGCGACGCGATATCCCGCCTCGCCCTCGACCAGAACCTCGTCGATGTCGCGGTTATACAGATCGCGGATCGAGCGTTTGATCAGGTTGCCTTCCTCGTAAATCTTGGCTGGCGCGTTGGATTCCAGCGTTAGCGAGCGGATTTGCTCCCACAGGCGCTGCAAATATTCGTAATCGCGGTTGATCTCGACCTTGGTGCGTTTTGCACCCGCCGTGCGCACGATCAGGCCTGCCCCTTGGGGCACTTCAATATCGTTGGCAATCGCTTTCAGCTTCTTGCGGTCCACCGCATTGGTGATCTTGCGGGAAATCCCGCCACCACGCGCCGTGTTTGGCATSAGWACGCARTARCGGCCWGCMAGCGACAGATAGGTCGTCAGAGCTGCACCCTTATTGCCGCGTTCTTCTTTCACCACTTGCACCAACAGAATTTGGCGAACTTTCACCACTTCCTGAATTTTATAGCGGCGCGGGCGGGGTTTGCGTGCAGGGCGGATGTCTTCGGGCGCGTCATCATCGGCAACCGATTCAATCTGGTCGTCCTTTTCCGTCGCTTCCAGCGGCGCGTCACCCTCATCGGTCTCGTCATCGCCGTTCTCGCCTGCCTCGGGTGTATCGACCGGCGTCTCGGCAACCAGCTCCATCGGCGAGGAACCCTCGACCGCGTCCTCGTCCAGATTGACCACATCCATACCGGACACACCATTGTTCTCGACCTCTTTGGTCTCGACGGCATCGTCCGATTTGGCCTCTTCGGCCTTTGGTTTCGAGCGCGAACGACGGCGGCGTTTGGGTTTGGGTTTATCGTCTTCCTCGGCCATTGCCTTGGCATAGGCGCGCTCTTCTTCTATCAGCGCCTCGCGGTCAGCGACCGGAATCTGGTAATAATCGGGGTGAATTTCCGAAAACGCCAGAAACCCGTGACGGTTTCCACCATAATCAATAAACGCCGCCTGCAAGGAGGGTTCAACCCGCGTTACTTTTGCCAGATATATGTTGCCAGCGAGCTGGCGTTTGTTTTCGGATTCAAAGTCAAATTCCTCAACCTTGGTTCCATCAACCACCACAACGCGAGTTTCCTCTGCGTGGGTAGCGTCGATAAGCATTTTTTTAGCCATGTTTTCTCTTTGCACCGCGGCAATATTCGCGCCCCCGGAGGGGCACTGGATTGCAGGGGGTGTCTTGTAAGGGCGAAAATGGACGCGTCAGATATGCGCAGGTCGACCGAACCGGTCCCTGTCGCAGTTTCTAATACTCTATCGCGTCTCATCGCGTTTCTATCTCCGAGCGCACATCGCGCTCATAATATTAAACCCTGCCTAATAAGGCATTTTGGGCAAATTTCCGGTCTTGCGACCCAATCGGTCTGTTCATTCGGATGCAGGTGATTTTTCTGCGTAGCCTCATAAACAGCGAAACTTGTATCGATAACTCTGCGGCTGTTGCACAGGCTACCTTAGGATGAACATAAGGGGGATAGGGTATGAATTACAATGGGGAAAATGAGGCAATGGCCTCTTCCCCTTCTTCTTTTGTTAAATACCTGCGCCGCAGGCATAGGGGTTTTTATGCCTGCTTTATGTCTTCTTTATGTCTGCGGCGCGGATATTTGTAGAACAAAAATGGGATGTTACAGGTAATTTGACCGCGTCAGACCGTATTTCGCCATTTTTTCATTCAAGGTGCGGCGTGGCAGGCATAACTCGTCCATCACATTAACGATGCTGCCCTTGTGGCGGCGCATGGTGTTGTCGATCAGCATCCGCTCGAACGCCTCGACGTATTCCTTCAGCGGCTTGCCCTCGGTGGTCATCACCGGTTGGGCTTCCTCGTCATCGGCCATCAGAAGGCTGGCGATGGTGCCCGACCCGCGCCGGTTTTGCAGCACCGCGCGTTCAGCTACATTGATCAGCTGTCGGATGTTGCCAGGCCACGGCGCTTGCAGAAGTTGGGCGGCCTCTTGCGCTGACACTTCGGGCGCACCGCAACCATATTCCTCGGCAAATTGCTCGGACAGACGGGCAAACAGAGACAAAATGTCCTCGCCGCGCTGGCGCAACGGTGGCAGGGTGATTTTCATCGCCGCAAGACGGTAATAGAGATCGGGCCGCAGCACATCCTCGACGGTTTTTTCCTCGGCTTGCAGGTTGGAAATCGCCACAATGCGGGTTTCGGCCGGGCTGCCTTGCTCATTAATATAGGTCAACAGACGGGCTTGCAGGCTATCGGACAGCGCATCAACATCCTCAAGCACCAGCGTGCCACCACGGGCCACCTCGACCAAGGGCTGCGGGCCATCATCAAGGATCGGGCCAAACAGACGCCGCCCCAGATCATCTTCCTCATAGGCGGCACAGGATATCAGCGAGAATTTCTTGCCCGCCCGCGTCCCGACCGCATGCAGCGCATGCGCCACCAGCGTTTTACCGGTGCCGGTTTCGCCATCGATCAGCACATGACCATCGGCCTGCCCCAGATCGAGGATATCCTCGCGCAGACGTTCCATCACCGGCGACGTTCCGATCAGTTTCCTCATCACCGCCGTGCCATCGCCCAATTCGCGGCGCAAGGCGCGGTTGTCCAGCGTCAGGCGGCGGCTTTGSRKSGCSYKTTYGRYSASCTCSRKMAKKKYKTYYKSSTYRAACGGTTTTTCMASRAAATCMWRGGCVCCKWMWYKCATCGCMTCGACGGCCATTGGCACATCGCCATGGCCGGTGATCATAATCACCGGCAGCGCTGAATCCACGCTCATCAGCCGTTTCAAAAACTGCATCCCGTCCATGCCGGGCATTTTGATGTCGCTGACCACCACACCGGGGTAATCGCTGCCCAATGTTTTCAGCGCCTCTTCGGCAGACGCGAAGGTTTCGGTATCAAAGCCCGACAGGGCCAACCATTGGCTGATCGACTGACGCATGTCCTGCTCGTCATCCACGATCGCGATTTTCATTGCCTGTGCCATTATTATGTGCCTCACTCGGCTGCTTTTGTTTCTTCTATCAATATGGGCAGCTGCACTTCAAACACAGCCCCRCCCACGGCGGCGTTCCTTGCAGTCAGCCGTCCGCCCAAGTCGTTGACGATGCCCGACGAAATGGCAAGCCCCAAGCCAACCCCGTCGCCAGGCTGTTTTGTGGTGTAAAACGGCTCGAACAGGCTGTCCAGATCCTCGACCCCGGTGCCATTGTCGCGCRCCGTAAAGGTGGCGGTTTCACCGGCAGCCAGCAGGATTTCCACCTGTGGATCGGCCACGGTTTTGGTCGCGTCCAGCGCGTTCCTGAACAGGTTGATAATCACCTGTTCTATCCGCACCCGATCGCCCATCACCCACACCGGTTCGCGCGGCAAGGTTTTGGTGATTTCCACATGGCGCTGCTTTAGTTGCGGCTCCATCATCGACAGGGCCGAATTGACCGCATCCCTCATGTCCACAGGCGCAAACGTATCGCCAGCCTTGCGGGCATAGCTTTTGAGCTGCTTGGTGATCGAGCTCATGCGCTCAATCAGATCATCAATGCGTTGAAAGGAGGAGATCGCCTCCTCGGGCCGTTTGCGGCGCAGCAACAGACGTGCCCCCGCAAGGTAGGTTTTCMTTGCCGCCAGCGGCTGGTTCAACTCGTGTGAAACGGCGGCAGACATTTCGCCCAACGCGGCCAGTTTCGAACTTTGCGCCAGCGTCAGTTCCGCCACTTCAAGGTTCTTTTCCGCCCTCTCGCGCTCGGCGACTTCCCGCTGCAATCGAATGTTCAACTGGCGGAGTTCTGCCGATTCTTGCTGGAAAAACAGTGACCTGACCTGCGCCTTTCGGGACAAGAAATAAAACGTCAACGCCAGCAGGATGGCAAAGCCCATGATTTCCAGCGCCAGCACCCCGTTCACCCGTTGGCGCACCGAGGCATATGTGGTGAAGGTTGTCATCCTCCAGCCCTGAAACGGAATTCGGGTTTCCTGGCGCATCACCCCTGCCCCCAGCAAGCTGCTCGAGGACGTGAGCGAAACCCAGTCGGTGGTAGCCCTGATCGCATTTTCAATCGCCGAGGGGGGCGAACGGACAGCCCGTGCATTTTCCCAGGTCAACCCGCGCCAGCTGGATTCAGTCGACAGGATAATCGTGCCTTCACTGTCGGCGACAAAAACCGCGTCCGAAATACCGGCCCATTGCCCCTCAAACTGCCTAAGGTCCACCTCGACGACAATCACGCCGATGGTTTTACCGCCAAATTCCATCTTGCGGGCGTAGGAAAACGATATCACGCCGTTGTCATTCTTGGATGCTGTGAACACAGAATCTCCCGATCGGATCGCATTGACAAAATACGGGGCGGATCGGTGGTTCGAGCCTATCTGGATGCGGTCAGAGGCCGCGACCGCGCGCCCGGTTTTGTCCAGCAACAGCAGTGAGGCCGCACCAATTTCTTCGATATACGAGATCAGGCGGCTGGAGGATTGCGCATGATCATTCGAGCTTAGCGCCCCGATCAGCGCCGGATCGCGCGCCAGCAGTTGCGGCACAATCGCRGCGCGTTGCAATTCGCTGATCAGGTTGCCGGAATAGAGCGTCATGCGCACCTGTGCGCGGTTGCGGGTGGCTTGGGTGAAACGTTCGGTCAGCAGCGCATTGGTAAACCACACCACGCCCATCGCGACCCCGATCAACAACAGGACAATAATCCGCACCCGCCARGAATTYCCCTYGCGTATYYGGKCCGCRTCCGAWGTYGTATGATCCCCGCTCATTGCCATAGTTTACGCGCGAACGGCGTATCCCTCAAGCGCCCGTCCTCAGGCGGTCTGCATTGAGCTGATAACCGCCCCGACAACCGATTTGAAAAGCGCCTGCCCATCGGTGCCGCCGTGTGCTGCATCCGCCGCACGTTCAGGGTGTGGCATCATCCCCAGAACGCGGTGATTTTCACTAAGGATACCGGCTATATCGGCGACAGAGCCGTTCGGATTGTCACCATAGGTAAAGGCCACGCGGCCCTGACCTTGCAGGCGTAAAACCGTATCGGCATCGGCGGTGTAATTGCCATCGTGATGCGCGATCGGCACCATGATCTGTTGGCCCATCTGATAGCCGGATGTATAGGCGCTGTCGGTATTTTTGACCGTTAACGGTATGGTTTTGCAGATATATTTCAAATTTGTGTTGCGCAGCAACGCGCCSGGCAGCARSCCGGTTTCRSWCAAWAYCTGRAASCCRTTGCAAACGCCAAACACATAACCGCCTGCCTTGGCGTGATCCACCACCGCGTGGCAAATCGGCGACCTGGCCGCGATTGCGCCGCAGCGCAAATAATCACCAAAGGAAAACCCGCCCGGCACCCCGATCATATCCAGCCCTGATGGCAAGGATGTGTCTTTGTGCCAGACCATCGTTACATCGGCACCAGCGGACCTGAACGCCACAGCCAGATCACGGTCGCAATTGGACCCCGGAAAAACGACAACCCCGACCTTCATCACAGAATCTCGATGCTGTAGGATTCGATCACCATGTTGGCCAGCAGCTTCTCGCACATCTCGCCCACGGTTTTTTCGGCCTTGGCCGCATCGGTTTCACTCAGGTCCAGCTCGATCACCTTGCCCTGACGCACACCGTCAACCCCGTCAAACCCCAGCGTGGCCAGCGCGTGATGCACCGCCTTGCCTTGCGGGTCCAGAACCCCGTTCTTTAGCATTACAGTCACACGCGCTTTCATCCGTTAATTCCCCTAGTTCACAAGTGTCGGTTTTCCCGGTTGCGGCCCATTGGTGGGCAGAACCCCCAACCGGCGCGCCACTTCGGTATAGGCATCGGCCAGATTGCCCAGATCGTGGCGAAACACGTCTTTGTCCAGCTTCTCGCCGGTTTTTATGTCCCAAAGACGGCAACTGTCCGGGCTGATTTCGTCGGCAATGATCAGGCGCTGGAAATCGCCTTCCCAAACGCGGCCAATCTCGATTTTGAAATCCACCAGCTTGATGCCGACACCCAGCATCACACCCGACATAAAATCATTGACCCGCAGCGCCAGTGCAATGATGTCGTCCAGATCCTGCTGGCTGGCCCAGCCAAAGGCGATGATATATTCTTCGGGCACCAACGGATCACCCAACGCATCATCCTTATAGGAAAACTCGACAATCGGGCGCGGCAGCTGCGTGCCCTCTTCCATCCCCAACCGTTTGCTGATTGATCCTGCGGCGACATTGCGCACGATCACCTCCAGCGGAATGATTTCAACTTTGCGGATCAACTGCTCGCGCATGTTCAGGCGCTTGATAAAATGCGTCGGCACCCCGATCTGCATCAACCCTTTCATGAAATACTCACTCAAACGGTTGTTCAGCGCACCCTTGCCATCAATCACCTCTTTTTTCCCGGCGTTAAAGGCAGTGGCGTCATCCTTGAAATATTGCACCAATGTGCCGGGCTCCGGCCCTTCATAGAGGATTTTCGCTTTGCCTTCGTATATCATTTTGCGACGCGCCATGGGATCTCCGATCTGGCTGAACGCAAGATAATTGCGTCTCTTGCACGCGCCTATACGACATGGCATGGAAACCCGCAATCCCGCATAAGTCGCGCACTACGATAAACAGTGCGGTAAACTGCCCCGCCCCCCTTGCGATACACATCAATGATGGGCATATCTAACGGGAACACAACACCACATAAGCGAGGACCAAATGAGCACATTTAAAGATCGTGAAAACGCATTTGAAAACAAACACGCCCATGATGCCGAAATGAATTTCAAGGCCGATGCACGTTGCAATAAGTTGCTGGGCCTATGGGCTGCGGAACTGCTGGGAAAATCCGGCGATGCAGCAAATTCATACGCCAGAGAAGTTGTCATTTCCGATCTGGAAGAACCGGGCATCGAAGACGTAGTTCGCAAGGTTGCAGGTGATCTGGGCGACAAATCCAGTCCGGAAGAGATTCGCAAAAAAATGGCAGAGCTGCTGGCTGTGGCCAAAGATCAAGTCATGTCAGAAGTCTGAACACCCGACACTTCGTTCATGATCATTATGATGATTATGAGTTTGTGTATGCTTTGCCGCCATGGCATTGCAGCGCAAACTGGGCGCACAGGCGTCTGATTTTGGCAGGAAAGGCCTGATAACATGTCCAATGCCCTCTCGCGTATGCTGGCTGACCGTGACTGGATTCTGGCGGATGGCGCCACGGGGACCATTTTGTTCAACATGGGGCTGACGTCCGGCGACGCACCTGAGTTGTGGAATGTGACCGAGCCTGACAAAATCCGCGCCCTTTATCGCGGCTCTGTCGATGCGGGCAGTGACCTGTTTTTGACCAACAGCTTTGGCGGCAATGCCTCGCGCCTGAAACTGCACAGCGCGGAAAAACGCGCTCGCGAATTATCACGCATATCGGCCGAACTGGGCCGCGAGGTTGCCGATGCTGCGGGTCGCCCCGTTGTGGTGGCCGGATCGGTCGGCCCAACCGGCGAAATCATGGCCCCGCTGGGTGAGTTGACCCACGAGCTGGCCGTCGAAATCTTCCATGAACAGGCCGAGGGTTTGAAAGAAGGTGGCGCGGACGTTTTGTGGTGCGAAACCATTTCTGCCCCCGAAGAATACGCCGCCGCCGCCGAGGCCTTTGCGCTGGCCGACATGCCGTGGTGCGGCACGATGAGTTTCGATACCGCAGGACGCACCATGATGGGCGTGACATCGGCAGCGATGGTCAGCATGGTTGAAAAATTAAAAAATCCGCCACTGGCCTATGGCGCAAACTGCGGCGTTGGCGCATCCGACCTGCTGCGCACCATCCTTGGGTTTGCAGCACAAGGGTCGGAAATTCCGATCATCGCCAAGGGCAACGCCGGCATCCCGAAATTCCACGACGGCCATATCCATTACGACGGCACCCCCGAACTGATGGGCCAATACGCGGTTCTTGCCCGTGATTGCGGCGCTAAAATCATTGGCGGCTGTTGCGGCACCACGCCCGGACATCTGGTGGCAATGCGTGCCGCCCTTGAGGCGCAGCCGCAAGGGCCACGCCCCTCGCTCGAGGCAATCACCGCAGCCCTTGGCGGGTTCTCGTCCACATCGGACGGCACCGATGATGCCACCCCTGCCCCACGCGTAAATCGCCGTCGCTCCAAGGGTTAGGCCCCAATTTAGTCGGTGTAAGATGCGCCAATGTCGCAACCGGCCAACACTGGCCTGCGACAAAAAGTCAATGTGATCGAAAGAAACGCCGCATATTTGCGCCAGTCAGGGAACAAAACCATGGCCGAAGAAGAAGATATCATCCTGTCCGAACTGTCCGACGACGAGCTTGTGCTGCAAATGCACGATGATCTGTATGACGGCATGAAAGAAGAGATACTGGAAAGCGTGAACATCCTGCTGGAACGCAAGTGGGCACCCTACCGCGTTTTGACCGAAGCGCTGGTTGCGGGTATGACAATCGTTGGCCATGATTTTCGCGACGGCATCCTGTTTGTGCCCGAAGTGCTGCTGGCTGCCAACGCGATGAAGGGTGGCATGTCGATCCTGAAACCTTTGTTGATTGCTTCGGGTGCGCCGCGCATGGGCAAAATGGTGATTGGCACCGTTAAGGGCGACATCCATGACATTGGCAAGAACCTTGTTTCAATGATGATGGAGGGTGCCGGTTTCGAAGTGATTGATCTCGGCATCAACAACCCGGTCGAAGATTATATCGAGGCGCTCCAGCGCGAAGAGGCCGACATTCTGGGCATGTCTGCCCTGCTGACCACGACGATGCCCTATATGAAAGTCGTGATCGACACGATGATCGAAAAAGGCATGCGCGATGATTATATTGTGCTGGTCGGTGGTGCGCCATTAAACGAAGAATTCGGCAAGGCCATTGGCGCCGACGCCTATTGTCGTGATGCCGCGGTGGCGGTTGAAACCGCCAAAGAGTTTATGGCACACAAACACAACCAGATGGCAGGCTGATCTGCCCAAAAGGCACCAGCATGAAACCGGACGATGATGATCTAACTGAAAACGGCCTTGCCCTTACTGGGGGCAAGGGACGTGTTTTATTGCTGGCTTGTGGCGCTTTGGCCCACGAAATCCTGACCCTGATCAAATTGAACGACTGGTCGCACCTGACCCTGACCTGCCTGCCCGCCAACCTGCATCTTTACCCCRATCGCATCCCGGCGGCTGTTGAAGAGGCCGTGCTAAAATATCGCCGCGGTTATGACGATGTTTTCGTGGTCTACGCCGATTGCGGCACTGGCGGGTTATTGTTGGATATGTGCAATAAGTTAGGGGTGAAAATGGCCGAAGGGCCGCATTGTTATTCGTTTTTTGAAGGAAACGAGGCGTTCGCCAAATCCTCGGAGGATGAAATAACCTCGTTTTACCTGACCGATTTTCTGGTGCGCCAGTTCGATGCCTTCGTCTGGAAACCGCTTGGGCTGGACCGACACCCCGAACTGCGCGATATGTATTTCGGCAACTATGAGACGCTGGTGTATCAGGCGCAAACCAATGTGCCGAAGCTGGACGTTAAGGCCCGCAATTGCGCAGCCCGCCTGGGTCTAAAATACGAGCGCCGCTTTACCGGCTACGGCGATCTGGAAACAACGCTGGTTGACGTTGCCAAACCCTAGCTAGGCCACCGCCTCACCCGCGATTTTGCGGATCCGCTCCACCATCGCCCGCAGCCCGTTCGAGCGCTGCGCCGACAGATGGTCATTCAATTGCAGCCGCGCCAATTCGCCACCCGCGTCCACCTTCAACACCTCGGCCACCGTCAGCCCGTTGAACATCGCGTTCAACACCGCGACCAGACCGCGCACAATCATCGCGTCGCTGTCACCGCGAAACCTAAAAACCGCATCCGCCCCCTCGCCCTCCAGCTGCGGCACCAGCCACACTTGYGATGCGCACCCCTCGACCTTGGTGGCCTGCACCTTGAACGCATCCTCAAGCGGCGCCATAGCCTTGCCCAGATCGATCACAAACCGGTAGCGATCTTCCCAGTCGTCCAGAAATTCAAAATTTTCCGCGATGTCTTCAAAGGCCTCGGTCGCCATATCGTGCTCCTGCATGTGTGCCCTCCAGATAGTCGCCGACAGCTAAAAGGTCCAGAGCACACAAACACGGGTTTTCAAACGCGCCGCTTTGGTCTAATTCTGTGACATAGAACAAAGGGCAGACGGATATGAGAACACCTATTGCAGCAATTTTGCTCGGCACATTGATCCTGACGGGTTGTGCCACCAACTTTAATCCGTTCAACTGGTTCGGACGCGGCAGCACCGAAGAAACGCTGACTGTCGTTGTAGACCCTGATGCGATCATTGATCATCGCGACATGGTCGATCAGGTGACTTCGTTAAACATTGAAAAAACCGGCGGCGGGGCGATTATCCACGCGGTCGGCTTGCCCCTGACCCAAGGATTTTGGGATGCCGAACTGATCCCCGAAAATGGCGAACGTCCGGTTAATGGTGTTCTGACCTATCAGTTCCGCATCAACCAACCTGTTGGTTTTGAACGCGCATCTACAACCAGATCGCGCGAAGTGGTGGTCGGATATTTCGTGTCCAGTTTCAAGCTGAACGGCGTCAGCCAAATCCGGGTGATAGGCGTTCGTAACGCCCGCACATCGCGGCGCTAAAGGCTAACCACCTTCACCACTGATCCTTTTGCCGTCAGCGCGATTTCACCGCCGCACAGGCGTAGCGCGTCTTTGCCGAACACCTCATGGCGCCAGCCTGACAATGGTTTTCCGTCCCGCTGCCCTGCCGCAATCGCGTCCAGCTCCGCCGATGTTGCTATCAATTTCACCGCAACGCCGGCATCTTCGGCCTTGGCCTTTAGCAAAACCCGCAGCAAATCGGCCAGCGCCGGATTGACCTGTAATTTCTCGCGTGATCTGTCGGGTTTTGGGAAATCCTCGGGATCAACCCGCAAGCCCACGGCCACCGCGGCCAAAATACCATCGGCAATATCGCCGCGCCGTGCCTCGCGTTGCAACAGCCGCGAGCGGCCCAAGTCCTGCATGCTTGCCGGTTTGGTCGAGGCCAGCTCCATCATCGCTTCGTCCTTATAGACTCGGTTGCGCGGCACGTTCCGGCTTTGCGCATAGGTCTCGCGGAACGCAGCCAGCTCTCGGACAATGGCCAAAAACAGGCCCGAATTGCTGCGGGTTTTCAGCCGCTTCCAGGCATTTTCCGGCTGGATTCTGTAGGTTTCAGGGCTAAGAAGCACTTTAAGTTCTTCTTCTACCCACTTGCTCCGGTTTGATTTTTCTATTTTATCTGACAGGAATTCGTAAATCACCCGCAAATGCGTCACATCCCCCACCGCATAGGTTTTCTGCGCATCCGTTAGCGGGCGGCGCGACCAGTCGGTAAAGCGCGAGGATTTATCCAGCGATTCCTTGGCAATCTTGCGCACCAGTGTCTCGTAGCCCACCTGCTCGCCAAATCCGCAAACCATCGCGGCGGCCTGGGTGTCGAACAGCGGCTTTGGAAACACGTTGCCCTCGATAAAGAAAATTTCCAAATCCTGGCGTGCAGCGTGAAACACCTTGACCACATTTTCATCGCGGAACAGATCATATAGCGGCTCCAGCGACAAGCCATCGACCAGCGGGTCAACCAGAACGGCGCACTCCTCGTCCTTGCCTTTGACCGCCATCTGGATCAGGCACAGCTTGGAATAATAGGTCCGTTCACGTAGAAATTCAGTGTCGATTGTGACATACGGATGTGCCGCGGCCATTTCGCAGAAGTCTGCCAATTCGCGCGTGGTTGTCAGTGTTTTCATAGGGGTTCTGGTGCTCATTACATGCGGGTTGGCATTTCATAAGCAATTCCGGCCGTAATGAAAAGCCTTAGGGCAAATTCACCATAGTTTCATCGCCCGTCACGAATTTGCGCAACACCATAGGGTAAAGCCGATGTTCCAACGGCAGGATACGTGCGGCCAGTGTTTCGGCGGTGTCACCCGGCAATATAGCCACCCGCGCCTGCCCCAAAATCGGGCCGCCGTCCAGCTCGGCCGTCACCCGATGCACGGAACATCCGGCCTCGACATCGCCTGCCGCARGTGCGCGGGTATGGGTGTTTAACCCTTTGTATTTAGGTAATAAAGACGGATGGATATTCAGCATCTTACCCTGCCATTGATTGACGAAACCCGCCGACAGAATCCGCATGAACCCCGCCAGACAGATGATATCGGGGTTGGCCTTGGCCAGTGCCTCGCTCAGTTCCACCTCGAACGCGGCGCGGTCCGCACCATAGGGGCGATGGTCGACCACCACTGTGGCAATTCCCATGTCGGTAGCTTTCGCCAGCCCGCCGGCATCCGCACGATTGGCCAGCACCAAAACTGCGCGGGCCGGATGATCGCCCGTCATCGAGCGCACCAGCGCCACCATGTTAGAGCCGCCACCCGAAATCAGTATGGCAACCCGTTTGGTCACAAAAGCGATCCTGTGTAGGCCACGCCGCTGCTTGCCGTCACATGACCGATGCGCGACACCGTCTCGCCCTCGGCCGTTAGCAGCGCTGCAATGTCGTCTGCCTGATCTGCCGATACCACCAGCACCATGCCCAATCCGGCGTTGAAGGTTTTCAGCAACTCAGGCTCAGACATCCCCGCCACCTCGGTTATCCATTTGAAAACAGGTGGTAATTCCCATGCGTTCAGGTCTATTTCCACGCCCATGCCATCGGGCAGCACCCGCGGGATATTTTCAGTCAGCCCGCCGCCGGTGATGTGGGCGATGGCATGCACGCCGCCTGCCCGTATCGCCGCCAGCGTCGATTTCACGTATAGCCGCGTGGGGGTCAGCAGGGCTTTGCCCAAAGAACCGGCGCCAAACGGGCAATCCGCGTCCCAGCCAAGGCCCGACACTTCGACCACCTTGCGCACCAGCGAATAGCCGTTGGAATGCACCCCGTCGCTGGCCAGTCCCAGCAAAACATCCCCAACCGCGACATTATCGGGCAAGGTCGCGCCCCGCTCCATCGCGCCCACAGCGAACCCCGCCAGATCAAAATCGCCGTCCGAATACATGCCGGGCATTTCTGCCGTTTCGCCGCCAATAAGGGCACAACCGGACAACTCGCAGCCCTTGGCAATGCCCTCTATAATCTGCGCGGCGCGGTCCAGATCCAGCTTGCCAGTGGCGAAATAATCGAGGAAAAACAAGGGTTCAGCCCCCTGGCAGATCAAATCATTCACACACATCGCCACCAGATCAATACCGATGGTGTCCACAATTCCGGTGTCAATCGCGATGCGCAGTTTGGTGCCAACCCCGTCGGTTGCCGCCACCAGAACAGGGTCCACATACCCCGCCCCTTTCAGATCAAACAAAGCGCCAAAACCACCCAGCCCCGACATCACACCGGGGCGTATGGTGCGTTTGGCGGCAGGTTTAATCCGCGCCACCAGCGCATTGCCCGCATCAATATCCACACCGGCGTCGGCATAGGTCAAACCGTTTTTTCCCGAAGTCATCTGGCAGCACCCCATCGCATAGAATCCGTATAGGAGCGCAGTATCAACTCGACCGCCCGCTGTCCATCAACTCAATCCTTGATGCATCATAAAGAGGTGGTCCTACTATTTCGACCCGTTAGCAGCCAGTTTAAGATGGATCAGGGTTTCATTTAGGCCGCCAATCTCGTTGGTTCTGTTTTTCTTTCATAGGCTTCCTCCGGCGTCAATATTCCGTGGGTCGAATGCGGGCGTTCGACGTTGTAACAGGTCAGCCATTTCCCAATCCCTGCGCGTGCCTGCGATCCGGTTTCAAACGCATTGAGATAGATGCATTCATATTTCAGGGATCCTTGCTCACCATTTTTTGCCTCGCGTTCCGAGCAATTGATGCGAGGCGTTGGCCAAAAAAWCCCGMTCCACCACGAGYTGGCCRATCTTKGARTGYAGCTTRTCTATTTGAGCTTCATCGGTGCGCCCCGGATCACCGCCACGCTTGGTAAAGGCAGTGGCCATATTCTCAATTGCCGCGCGCTTCCACGTCCCGATCTGGGTCGGGTGGACACCATACTTCTTTGACAGCCCCGCCATCGTCATTTCTTCACGGATCGCTTCAAGCGCAACCTTGGCTTTGAAATCCCCCTCTCGTCGGTTGCACGCAAACGACTGCCGGGCAATGGGTCGAGTGGTTCTTTCGTTTCGTCATTTCAAACCGTCTTTCTCATAAGTCGACCCACCTTAACCACTGGTCCGAATTWCCGAGACCACCTCTGGGCTGTGCTTGAAGCAGCAGRGCTTTTCGTCTCTTGAGCCGGCACATAAGAAGACGCGCACAAAGCGAGAGGGTTTTCTTGGCGAGAGGGAGGCGGTGGTGCCCCAGGCCTGACTGGAAGCCCCGACTGCAAACCCTGATCGGGCCGCATTATATCAAGCCGCGCAAGGGTCGGCCACAGTTACTGCTTTCGGTTATGCCGCAGTGGTCTGGCCTGTCTGGTCCCGGGGCCGGGGAGGTGCTTTGCGATCTGCATAGCATGCGCGATTTGGCGCAGGACACCATCCCCGACGAAACTGCGGCCCTGAAATGAGCCGGACAAAGAAGGGCAAACAGTGGTATTTCGGCATGAAGGCCCATATCGGTGTGGACGCAAAAAGCGGGCTGGTTCACAGCGTCAAAACCACCGCTACCAAGGCGCATGACGCGCGAATGGCCGGTGATCCGACCCACAAGACCGACGAAATTATAGTCGGCGGTAAGGGCTATGTGAGGGCCAAGCGGACCCTCGGTCTGTGCGGGCAAAAGGCGCGCATATTTTTCGCGTTATCAAGGGCCGGCTTGGCTACCGCAAAATGCGATATCGCGGGCGCGCCAAAAACGCAGCCCGGATGTCGAGCCTGCTGGCGCTCGCCAATCTCCACCTCGCGCGGCAACAATTACGGGCGAAACCCGTCTGAAAGTAGGGAAATGCCTGCAAAACAACCGTTCAGACAGCGACAATACGACAGCCTCTCTCATTTCCGCAGGAAAAGGTTCAAATATCACAACCTCAAAACCCGTTGTTCAGAGGTTTCTTAAATAGAAATCTACATACCACAAGGTTGTTGTTGTCGGGTATTCTATTTGCATTTTTGCACTTATCCCCTCTAGTATAACGGCAACCGTCCAAATTCGCACAGGTACTACCATGAACAACTGGGATGAAATCCGCACCGCCTATCATGTGGCCCGCGCCGGAACCGTCAGCGGGGCGGCGCAGGATCTGGGAGTGCACCACGCCACCGTGATCCGGCATATTGATGCGCTCGAGGCGCAGATGGGCACCAAGCTGTTTYAGCGCCATGCGCGTGGCTACACCCCGACCGAAGCAGGTGCCGATCTGTTGCGGGTGGCGCAGGCGACAGACGATCAGTTTGCCCAATTGGCCGGACGGATACGCGGGCAAGGGGATACTGTGACGGGGGAACTGGTGGTCACGTCGCTGGCCAGTTTTTCACATGTGCTGACGCCGATCCTTGTGCGGTTTCAGCAGGAGCACCCCGATGTTTCGGTGCGTTACCTGACCGGATCACGCCTGTTCCGGCTGGAATATGGCGAGGCACATGTGGCCATTCGCGCCGGATCGCCGCCGGATCAGCCCGACAATGTGGTGCAGAAATTTTCAACCGAATGTATCGCGCTTTATGGCTCGAAGAGTTATATCGAGGCCAATGGCATGCCCAAAGGCGAGGATGATCTGGGGACGCATCGCTTTGTCAGCTATGACGAGCCGCAATCGCGCGCGCCCTATCACCAGTGGCTAAAGGACAATATTGCGCTGGAGCAGGTCACGTTCAGGGTGGCGGATGATCGCAGCCTGCATCAGGCGATTTTAGCGGGGGCCGGATTAGGATTTATGGTGGAGCGGATTGCCGAGCGCCATCCGGATCTGGTGCAGGTGTTGCCATCGCGCGGGGAATGGGCCGCACCCCTGTGGCTGGTGACGCATGTAGATTTGCACCGCACCGCCAAAGTGCAGACGTTTCTGAAATTCCTGAAGGCTGAAATGGGCATAGAGACCGTATGATGACGGGGAATACGCGTGGGCATCTGGCGATGCTGCTGTTCTCGGCACTGGTGGCGGGGTCATTCAGTCTGGGGTCAATGGCAGCGAATGAAATTGCGCCTGCGGCCCTGAACACGGTGCGGTTTTTGATTGCGGGCGTGGTGATTGGCAGCGTGGCAATGTTGACGACAGGGTTTAAGCGGTGCGATTTTGCTGCCCCGTGGCGCTATCTGGTGCTGGGCGGRTTGTTTGCGGTTTATTTCGTTTTGATGTTTGAGGGGTTGAAAACCGCAACGCCGGTCAGCACGGCCGCCGTGTTTACCCTGACGCCGGTGATGTCGGCGGGGTTTGGATACCTGTTATTGCGCCAGATCACCACGGCGCGGATGGCGCTGGCGCTTAGCATCGGGGCGGCGGGGGCGCTGTGGGTGATTTTCCGCGCTGACATCGCGGCGCTGTTACGGTTTCGCATTGGCACCGGCGAGGCGGTGTTTTTCTGGGGCTGTGTGATGCACGCGATCTACACGCCGATGGTGCGCAAACTGAACCGCGGCGAGCCGGCGATTGTGTTCAGCTTCGGGGTGCTGGTGGCGGGGTTTGTGATTTTGCTGGCCTATGGTTGGCGCGATTTGTGGGCCACAGATTGGCTAGCGCTGCCTGCTATTGTCTGGATCACGCTGGCTTATGTGTCGATCGCGGCCAGCTCATTCACCTTCGTTCTGTTGCAATTTGCCGCCTTGCGGCTGCCGGCCTCAAAGGTGATGGCCTATACATACCTTGTGCCCAGCTGGGTGATCCTTTGGGAAATCGCGCTGGGCAATGGCGCGCCACGCGGGCTGGTTCTGGCGGGGATCGCATGTACGGTGGTGGCGCTGTGGCTGTTGCTAAAGGACGAGGGGTAAAAGACCTTTAATGCCTCCCGCGCGGAGCGTATAGAATCTCTTGTGCTGGGCTATCCGCTTAGCTCTTCTTTCAGGAAGTGCTCGAACGCATCCAGATTGACCGCTTCGAACTGGCCGAACCCCTGCATCCAGATGTTGGCGTCGCGCATCGCGTCGGGCTCCAGTTTGCACCATTTCACCCGACCGCGTTTTTCCTGACTGATCAGACCAGCGCGGGTCAGGATGATCAGGTGTTTGGAGATCGCCGCCAGTGATATCTCGAACGGCTCGGCCACGTCGGTCACCGCCATGTCATCCTCGAGCAGCATCGCTAGGATGGCGCGGCGGGTTGGGTCGCCAAGGGCGGCGAAGGTGGTGTCCAGCGTGATGGTCATGCGCAAGGGGTATGCGCAAGGCGGGGCAATCGTCAACCATTTGGTTGAATAACGAGTATTGAGGTGAATCCGCATTATCTGGCGCATAGCGGCTTTAGGAGAACATAGGCAGTTTAATAAGTTAAGCAATTACAAATGGTTGCGCCTTGTGAACATACTTGACTCATACCGCCCCCTTGCCTAGGTTCCGCGCAACTGACTGAGGGAGGCTTTAGCCATGTCCGATGCGCCTGATCCTGATCGGCTGAATAAGCTGAGTGAGCGGATTGAAGCCATCAAACGGGCGGGGGAGCCAAAGCCCAAGGTCGAATCGAAGGTTGGTCAAGCGCATCATGCGTGGCGGATGATCATCGAGCTGGTTGTCGGTATCGGTATGGGTGTTGGCATTGGATATGGGCTGGATGTGCTGTTTGGCACGATGCCGTGGTTTCTGGTGCTGTTTACATTGTTAGGGTTCGCGGCGGGCGTCAATGTGATGCTGAAGACTGCCAAAGAGCTACAAGAAAATAACGCGGCCGATCAGGCCGAGGTGGACGAGGGGAATTAGACGTGTCAGCAGAAGCAGAAACCGGCGGCCTGGAATTTTATCCAATGGACCAGTTCCTGATCAAGCCGTTGTTTGGCGGCGATACGATCAACTGGTATACGCCAACCAATGTGACCCTATGGATGGGGATTGCGGTTTTGGCGATTATCTTGCTGTTGGTTGTAGGCACGCGGCGTCGCGCGATTGTTCCTAGCCGCACGCAGTCAATTTCGGAACTGGCCTACGGGCTTGTTTATTCAATGATCGAGGATGTGACCGGCAAAGAAGGGCTAAAGTATTTCCCTTATATCATGACGCTGTTTGTCTTTATCTTGTTCTCGAACTTCCTCGGAATGCTGCCAATGAGCTTTGCCACCACGTCCCACATCGCGGTGACGGTGGTTCTGGCGATGATGGTGTTTGTCTCGGTCACGCTGCTTGGGTTTTACAAGCACGGCCTAAAGTTTCTGGGCCTGTTCTGGGTTTCGTCGGCACCTCTGGCGCTTCGTCCGGTCCTTGCCTTGATCGAAATCATCTCGTATTTTGTGCGTCCGGTTAGCCACTCTATTCGTCTGGCGGGCAACGTCATGGCGGGCCATGCGGTGATCAAGGTGTTTGCTGCCTTTGCCGGCAACCTGCTGATCGCGCCGCTGGCGATATTGGGCATCGTCGCAATGCTTGGCATGGAGGTGCTTGTTTCCTTTATTCAGGCCTATGTTTTCACTATTCTGACTTGTGTTTATCTAAAGGATGCGCTGCATCCGTCGCACTAGTCGGACCCGAACAATCAACTGAATCTAAAGCTAATTCCAACGTAAGGAGAATACACTATGGAAGGCGATATCGTAGAAATGGGTAAATTTATCGGTGCAGGTCTGGCCACTATGGGCATGGGCGGCGCAGCGATCGGTGTGGGTTCAATCGTGGGCAACTATTTGTCCGGCGCCCTGCGCAACCCTTCGGCCGCCAGCGGCCAAATAGCCATGCTTTTCATCGGCGTCGCATTTGCCGAGGCTCTCGGGATTTTCTCGTTCCTCGTTGCATTGCTGCTGATGTTTGCAGTCTAAGACCTTCGAGGCCAATCCTTACGGTCGGTGCGCCCTGATGTGGGCGCACCGATGTAAACATAAGGTTCCCTAGGAGGACGACGAAATGGTATCAGAAACTAACGACGCCGTAGGCCAAGCCGTTGAAAAGACGGGTATGCCGCAGCTGGAGTTCAGTACATTTCCAAACCAGATGTTCTGGTTGATGGTTACGCTTGTCGTGATCTATCTTATTCTGTCGCGGGTGGTTTTGCCGCGCATCGGATCGGTTCTGTCTGAACGCCAAGGCACGATCACCAATGATATTGCCGCGGCCGAAGAGCTGAAACTAAAAGCGCAAGAAGCTGAAGACGCCTATAACAAGGCGCTGATGGATGCCCGCGCTGAATCGCAAAAGATTGCGGCCGAGGCCAAAGCCGATATTYAAGCCGATCTGGACATTGCGATTGGCAAAGCCGACGCTGAAATCTCTGCCAAATCTGCCGAAGCAGAGGCCGCCATTGCCGTCATCCGCAAGGGTGCTGTGGCCAGCGTGAAAAAAGTGGCCGCAGATGTGGCAAAAGATATCGTGGCCGTAATGGGTGTCAAAGCGGATGCCAAGATGGTCACCGCAGCCGTTACCACACGGATGAAAGGGTAAGGACATGAAAAAACTTACAGTCCTATTCGCCGTTGCCGCGACTCCGGCATTGGCGGCGTCAGGCCCGTTCTTTTCGATGCGAAACACCGACTTTGTAGTTTTGATCGGGTTTATCCTGTTCTTCTCATTGCTGGCCTATCTAAAGGTTCCCGGCATATTGGGCGGGTTGCTGGATAAACGCGCCGAGGGTATCAAATCGGATCTGGAAGAAGCCAAGGCGTTGCGCGAAGAAGCGCAGACGATCCTTGCATCTTATGAACGTAAGCAAAAAGAAGTTCAGGAACAGGCTGACCGCATTGTCGAGGCCGCCAAGGCCGAGGCGCAAAATGCTGCGGCTGAAGCCAAAGAAGACCTGGAGCAATCCATCAAGCGCCGTTTGGCTGCTGCCCAAGATCAGATCGTTTCGGCACAGGCGTCCGCCGTCAAAGAAGTGCGTGATAGTGCGATTGTGGTTGCTGTGGCGGCTGCGAATGACGTGATTGCCAAGCAGTTGTCGGCTGCGGATGGCAATGCGCTGATCGAGGACGCGATCAAGGATGTGGCTGCCAAGCTGCATTAGGCGCTGCCTGATTGAATGAATTAGAAAACCCGGCCTTTACGGTCGGGTTTTTCCGTTTGAGTGGAGCCCTTGCTAGATGTGATTTATCAAACGTCTGATTTTGACCACGCTCTATGCTACCTTTACTCTATTTGAGAGACTATTCTAAGGGCAAATAATATGGCCGACAGACTAGAGATTGAGGAGTTGAGCGTGTGCTATACGCTAATCTTGTCCCTGATAGCCACCAGATTAAGGTGGCGATGCTTATAGTAATAGCCTTGGATATCTCAGATTTTCCAGCCGACGACATTGTGAATTCGGCATTGGACAAGCTAGTTCTTCGAAATGATATTCAATCCTTTGGACAAATTCACAAGTGGCGGAACAGCGAAATCAAGCGCAATTCTGCAGACAGGGCTTGAACGGCTACTTTTTCCAACATTGCAGTCATCTCCATTACGGCTTGCCTCCTCATAGTTTTACTTTTACGAATATCAAGCTGCCCACATTGGGCGGTATGTTCTCAGGGCGGGGTGTAATTCCCCACCGGCGGTAAATCACAGATGTGAAAGCCCGCGAGCGCCCTCCTATACGAGGGGTCAGCAGATCCGGCGCAATTCCGGAGCCGACGGTTAAAGTCCGGATGGAAGAGAGCGGGATTTGGGTGCGCCGTGCGTGGCATGCCTGATGTTGTCCTGTTTTGCCTTGGGTCTTGTGCGCAAAGGAAAAGGGACGTCGCCATGACTCAGACAATGACTATAACTGGCCGCAAATCGGCTGCTTTTACGGGGGCTGCCTATATGATCGGGGCGGGCCTGATATTTGCTGTTATCAATGTGGCCAACACCCAGCTTACGTGGGTATTGGGCCAAAAATCCACCGCTGTGGCGTTTTGGGAATACTTTATCGCATTGCTGTTTAGCCTGCCGTGGGTATTTAAGCATTTGCGCAGTGCCTTCACGACCACGCAGATTGTTCCACATGTTTTACGGGTCGCTTTGGCCGCTGGCGGGGTGCAGTTGTGGGTTTTGGGGTTCGCCTCGGGGGTGCAGATTTGGCAAATGATCGCCCTTCTGATGACCTCGCCGTTTTTTGTAACCATCGGGTCCTTATTGGTGCTGCGGGAAACCGTCACCAAGGAGCGCTGGATTTCTTTGGCGGTCGGGTTTGCCGGCGCCATGGTCATCCTTAGCCCTTGGTCGGATACGTTCACCAGTGCTGTGCTTTATCCTCTGGGGGCCTCGTTTCTGTGGGCGATGTATTCACTGGTAACCAAGCATATGACGAACACCGAAAGCACGGATACGCTGACCCTGTATTTGCTGCTGCTGTTAACACCGATCAATGCCGGATTGGCCTACAATAATGGCGGCTTTGTTGTCAGCACGGATGTTGCAATCGCTATGGTTGTTGTTGTGGGGGTTTTGGTCGCTGTGGCCCAGTTTTTTCTGGTCAAAGCCTATAGCGTTGCCGATGCGGCCTATCTGCAACCCTTTGATTATGTGAAACAACCGGTCAATATAATTCTGGGTTGGCTGGTTTATAACGAGTTGCCGGAAGGTATCATGTGGTTGGGGGCCGTGTTGATTTTTGGAGCCTCTCTCTATTTGCTTCGATCTGAAGCCAAAAACTAGAATAGATTAGCGCGCCCTTTCGTGATCCAGACGAAGGCGCGCGACGGCTTCGTTATGGTCGGCCTTTTGCTGATCCAGCAAAGCGGCCTTAACAAACCCCAGATGCGCCATGACTGCGGCGCGGCTGGCGCTAGCATCGCGGGCCTGAAGGGCCACATTGATGGCGCGGTGCTGGTCCAGCAGGGCGTGGCACGTGGTGCGCTGTTTGAACATCACCTGACGGTTGTAAAACACCCCTTGGCGCAGCAGGTCATACATCGAGCGCATCATGTGCAGCATGATGACGTTGTGGCTGGCCTCGATGATCGACAGGTGGAATTCGGCGTCCAGCGTGGCCTCGGTTGCGGGGTCGGGGCTGCTGCTGGCGGCTTCCATTTTGGCAAAAATAGTGCCGATCACTTGCAGGTCGGTGTCTGACGCATGACGGGCGGCGCGTTCTGCTGCCAGCCCCTCCATATCGCTGCGAAAATCCAGATAGTCGAACACCGCCTCGTCATGTGTGGCAAACAGTTGGGTCAACGCAGGCGGAAAGGCCGCGCCCAGTGTTTCGGCCACATAGAGGCCAGCACCTGCTCGGCTGTCGAGCAGGCCACGGGTTTGCAGATCGGCCACAGCCGCGCGCAGGGAGGGACGCGATACGCCCATTTTGTCGCTTAGCTCGCGCTCGGATGGCAAGCGTTCGCCGGGGCGCAGGATGCCGCGCAGGATCAGTTGCTCGATCTGGCGGGTGACAGATTGCGACAGTTTTTCGGACTGGACAGGTTTGAATGGCATGGTGATCCTTTCGGGTGGTCAAAACATATGACCACTGGCCGGGAAGGACAACAAAAAAGGCCGGACGCTGATGTCCGGCCTTTGTAATTCGTTTACTGACGTCGCCTAGGTCACCGGGCGGATCACAATTTCAACGCGGCGGTTCTGGTGGCGCCCTGATGCGGTTTGATTGCTGGCAATCGGCTCGTCTTCTCCGCGCCCAAAGGAACGCACGCGCGATGGTCGAACCCCCGCATCCATCAACACATTCGCAACGGCGCTTGCGCGGCGGGACGACAGATTCTGGTTATAGGCGGCGGTGCCGGTGTTGTCGGTGTGGCCTACAACATCAACCGTGGTATCAGGGTAATCCCGAAGGTTGTTGGCCAGTGCCCGCAGATCGCTGCGCAAATCCGAGCGCACCAGGGCGCTGTCGGTATCAAACAGGATATCCTGCGGCATGGTCACGATCAGATGGTCGCCGTTGTTCACGATCTTGACGTCACTGCCCATGCTGCCGCGCAAATCAGCCGCCTGTTTATCCATCGCGTTGCCAATCAGCGCACCGGCACCAGCGCCAAGTGCTGCCCCGATGGCAGCGTTTTTGAACCGGTCGCTGCCGCTTTCGCGGGTGGCGCCCAGTAGTGCGCCGAGACCCGCGCCGATTAGGGCGCCGTTCTGGGTTCGGGTGTTGCCATTTTGTGGTTCAGGGCCTGGCTCCAGACAGCCTGACAGGGCAAAGCTGCCCACGACCAAGAGAATAATAGGTGTTCTAAGTTGCATTTTTTATGCCTCGCTCAATGTTACTGTTCTTTGACAGGTTATAGATACAATATTGGGCGATGTTATCGAATATCAACCATTAAAATAGGCCATAAACCGCCAAAACAAGGGATTACGCGCTTTTTGCGCGCACCCCTTCCCATGCCAACATGGCCCGTTTGACGGGGAGGCCCCAGTGGTAGCCGCCCAATCCGCCGGATTTTCGCAGGGCGCGGTGGCAGGGAATGAGCCAACTGACCGGGTTGCGGCCAACGGCAGTGCCAACGGCGCGGGCCGCTTTGGGGGTGCCGACGGACGCGGCGATTTCCGAATAGGTGGTGACCTGGCCTGACGGGATGCTCAGCAACGCCTCCCAGACCTTGATCTGGAAGGGGCCACCGATCAGGTGCAGGTTGGCGTGGCCGGATTGATCAAACGCGGCGTTGATCCACGGGGCGAGCGGGGCGCTATCCTCGGCAAATGTGGCCCGTGGCCAGCGGCCGCACATATCTGCCATCGCCGCATCACGCCCGGTTTCGGCGGCAAAGGCCAAGCCGCACAACCCTTTGCCTGTGCCCATCGCCAGTGCCAGCCCGAAGGGTGAGTCAAACCAGCCATAGCGGATGGTAAGCCCCGCGCCCTTGCGGGCGAATTCACCCGGGCTCATTGATTCCCAGCGCAGGAACAGATSSYRYMAGCGNSMWSCYRMCCGACAGGCCAACCGCATCCGATACGCCCAATGTGGTAAAGTGGTTGTGCAGCAGGGTTTTGGCGTAACCAAGCGTCAGGTACTGCTGGAACCGTTTGGGCGACACCCCGACCCATTTGGAAAACAGGCGCTGAAAATGTGCTGGACTCATTTGCAATTCAGCGGCGATATTATCGAGCGACAGGGTGCGCCCGTCGGCGGCATCGATCACCTCAATGGCGCGTTTGATGACGCCGTAATGATAGGCGGTGTCGGTCATATCTGGCATTTGAACATCCTTTGGCTAACCTAACGCTAGGCCAGAGAGAGGTGCTATGCGACCCGAAAGTTGCGCTTATTAATGGATGATGTCAGGCAACCGAAAGGTGTTGGCGGATGTTTCGGGCGTTCGTGGCGTTTTGCGGCATGAGCAGCGCGGCCTCTCTTGGTTTTAGACAAAACCGCGCGGTTTGCATGGTGTCGGTTTGCGCCCCGAGCAGGCCACGGATTTGCGCCTGCTTTTTGGCGGGCAGGGCTGCGAGGGCCATTTTTCCGGGGAAAAAGCTTTCGACCCACAGCCCCTCGGCCAGCACAATTTCGTGTTGCGCAAACATAATATGATAATATGAAATGGCGTGGTCAGGCAGAGTTTGGGCAACATCACCACCATTAGCAACGGATTTAATCGCGGTGAAAACTTCGTCGCAGCCAAACAGCAGTTCGATCTGTGGTGATTTCAGCAAAATGCGGTGTTCGGGGGACAGCAGCAAATCCTGTGCTGGCGTTTCCTTATCAATGCTACGCGCGGCGATTTTTATCGGGCGAAAACTTGCTGTTGAATGCAGTTTACTGGCGCTGATGATGGTGCGGTCCGCCCATAGCACAGGTTGGAAGCCGTGGTCTTTGGTTAACACACGATCACCGGAGCGAATCCAGTCCACGGGTTGTTCGCCCTTGGCCGTCATCAATGTGGTGCCTTGGCAAAAGCAGGGCACGCTGGCCAGATTGGAATAGAGCAGGCGTGTTTCGCCGCGTTGTGAAGTATAAACATTGCCGCTATCTATTTCCGTATAACTGACGCCCTCTTCCAACGGGGGGCTGACAATAAAACCGACCAAAACCCCGCCAATTTCCATGACSTCAATGTAGGATATTTCACCTGTCGGGCTTTGGATTTTGTAATATAGTTCGCCATAAATTTGCCCCGAGGCAATCGGGTTCCCGTCCATATCGGTGACGGTGCCGGTCTGGCTGGAATCATTGCCAACCTCGTCATTGTAGAAATCGCCATCCAGATAGCCGTCATTGTCGGTGATGCTGATTTCAACACGATGCTGGGTGTGGTCATAATCAGTGCGCAGCGACCAACTGTTGGTCCCGCTATCATAAACCAGCGCATCTGGTGAGTAAGCATAGCCCATGCGACATCCTGCAAATATTTTACCAGACCAGACACTGGCACACGCCCGTGTAAGGGTGGATTAAGAGTGAACAAAAATGCGCATCGGATTTGAGACGTTTTCTTTGCACCTCGGGGGCTTGCTCATTGTCGGTGGTTTCCAGATACATACGGCATGGAAAAGCAAATGAATTATCGGACGATTGTCGAGGTGTTTCAGCGGTTTCACGAGATGGAACCGGAACCCGAAGGCGAGTTGCACCACACCAACGCCTATACCTTGACGGTGGCGGTGGCTCTGTCGGCACAGGCGACGGATGTCGGAGTGAACAAGGCGACGCGCGATTTGTTTGCGATTGCCGATACACCCGAAAAGATGTTGGCGCTGGGTAAAGAGGGGTTGATCGAGCATATCAAGACCATCGGGCTGTTTCGTCAGAAGGCCAAGAATGTGATCAAGATGAGCCAGATATTGGTCGATGATTTTGACGGGGTTGTGCCGGATTCACGCGCCGCATTGGTTAGCCTGCCAGGCGTCGGGCGCAAGACCGCGAATGTGGTTTTGAACATGTGGTTCCATCAACCGGCCCAAGCTGTCGACACCCATATATTCCGCATCGGCAACCGCACCGGCATTGCACCGGGAAAAGACGTGGATACGGTGGAACGCGCCATTGAAGACAACATCCCTGCACGCTATCAACAGCACGCGCATCACTGGCTAATCCTGCATGGGCGCTATGTGTGCAAGGCGCGCAAACCGGTGTGCACCAACTGTATTATAAATGATCTATGCCCCTATGAGGAAAAGACCCTATGACAAAGAAATACCAGATCGTCGGTATCGGCAATGCGATGGTGGATGTGTTGACCCATGCGGATGACAGTTTTCTAACCGATAACGGCATCGAGAAGGGCATCATGCAGCTGATCGATATGGACCGCGCGGTGGAGCTGTATGGCAAAGTTGGCCCTGCGACCGAGATTTCGGGCGGGTCTGCTGCCAACACTATTGCGGGGGCGGCGCATCTGGGGGGGCGTGTGGCCTATGTCGGCAAGGTCAAGGACGATCAATTGGGCGCGATTTTTGCCCATGATTTGCGGGCCCAAGGGGTGGATTATGAAACTGCGCTGGCCGCGGCTGATGCACCGCAGGAAACCGGGCGCTGTATTGTGCTGGTTTCCCCCTGTGGCGAGCGCTCAATGAACACATATCTGGGGGTGACCGAGTTCTTGCACCCGTCCGATATTATTGAGTCGCAAATGGCCGATGCCGAATGGATTTATCTGGAAGGGTATCGTTTTGACGGGCCCCAAAGCCACGAAGCGTTTGCCAAGGCAAATGCGGCCTGTAAGGGCGCGGGTGGCAAGGTGTCTTTGACCCTGTCAGATCCGTTTTGTGTTGAGCGCCACCGCACGGCGTTCCGCGAGATGATCAAATCGGATGTGGATTTGTTGTTTTGTAACCGGAGCGAAATGCTGTCGATGTACCAGACCGAGGATTTTGATGCAGCGCTGAACGAGGCTGCTACTGAGGTCGAGATTGTCGCCTGCACCGATTCCGATCAGGGGGCGCATATTTTGTCGGGGGGTAAGCGCTGGCACGCACCTGCGATTCCGACGGATATTGTCGATGCGACAGGCGCGGGTGATCTGTTTGCGGGTGCGTTTCTGTGGGGGCTGACCAACGGCTACGCGCTGGAAACCTGTGGCAATATGGGGTGCGTTGCGGCGTCCGAAGTGATCAGCCATATTGGTGCGCGGGCCGAAGCTGATTTGACCGAGACATTTAGAAAAAGTGGGTTGATCTCGTAAAAAGAGATGGGGCTGACCCAGATAACTCAAAAAAGAGTTGTCATGGGTAGGATGCGAAAGAGCCGACTCAGCCATTATAAGCAAGACCGTTCAGCCGAGCATTTTGTCTCGGGTTCGACGACCAGAACCGCCGCCAGCTTGTGTGTAAGCGTTGTCCCGCCCCCACCTTCCGCTCCTTGCCTTGATCTGCGATTCCGTCTGTAGGTTTTGGATTTTAGGAAGGATTTTCTCCATGGAGCACT